>NZ_LBMX01000103.1:0-158448 GCF_001010885.1 Clostridium sp. C8
CTTATCTTAGCATTTATATGCCGCTTTCCCAATGGGACCACATAAGTAAAGTATCTGGAGTACTGAGCTATATATTTTTCAAAGAACATTTCAAATCCATTAAATTCCTTACTACCATCAGAAACTTCAGGAATTATCTAATTCGGAATAGTTTTGGATTAATATCCTTAAAAGCTATTACATAAAGTAAATTGTGTTTTCTTCACCAAAAAAGCAACCAACCTTAAAATATTTTTATATAATTTATTATGAAAATAGCCCAAGTCAGTAAAATCAGCTGCTGGGCTATAATCCAAATAATTATGTTTTTTAATTACTTCTTTCTATTAGTGTATCTTTCCATATCAAATCTTCTAATACATAGGACAAACTCAATCATTAAATTTTGTTTACAGTCTTCAAAAAATGCTCCATCTCGGATGGAAAGCTTATTGATTAATGGCTCATACCTCTTAATCAATTCCTCCTCTGCTTTTCTATCTCCTCTTTGGGACAGTGAAATTAAATGAGCTGTTTCCATAATATCGTACATATCTATTTCTCCCTTCTGTGAAAATTTAATGTATTTCAACAGAAGGGGGAGGGGCACGGATATGTACCAGTATAAATAACTTAGCTTTTCATTCGATTTTTAAGTTTACTTAATATTTTCTTCTTTGACTTCGTTAAGGCTTGCCTTGTAACACCAAATTTCCTAGCAATTTGCTCATCAGTGTTCTCCTCAAAGAATTTCATAAACAATAACTCTTTTTCATTCTTGCTAAGCAAGCTTACCGCTTTAGATAGCAAGTCATCTTCCAGATACCATTCCAAATATACTACGCTGTTTGATGTAATGGTGGGTATAAAATTCATTTCTTCCCAAGTATCAACACTATCGATACTTACTACACTGCAAATATTTCTAAAATACTTACCAAAGTAGTTCTGTGATGTAGAATATAGAGCTGATTTAACATAACTACTAAAACCCTTTTCAATATCCTGTAACAGTTCATCATTTTTTCCCATGTTAAAAACTCCTTTCTATAAAGTAAATTGTTTATGAGTATCAAAAAAAGCAACCAAGAGTAAAAATTTCTTTTAAATACTCAAAGTAACAGCTGCAACACTTTTGCAATTATTGATAAAATCCAGGAAAACGCAAAAAGCCATATAGTATGTGAAAACCACACTATATGGCTGATTGTCTTATATAATTATGTAGTAAATGTATAAGCCGTTACTAATCTTATGAATACAAGTTAAAAGAACATAAAGTTACCGAAATTTTACTAGAAGTTATTCAGTAACAGTTTCAATAGCTTAGATGTTTTGAATATTAAAATAGTGTAGATATTTTAGTATTGGTAAACAATAGCATATTATATGCATAAATCTTCCAAAAGCTTCTTTATAAATTCATTATTCTGTATTACCATAGACTTAATATTTAACTTAGTTTAAAGCAGATATTGAAATTAAATAAGACTTTAAGGTTTATAAGGCAAAACAGGTACGCTCTTAGGCTTTTTAGGAAAAGAAAAGGTACTGCTTCAAAATGATTTTTCAAATTCTTTTGAAGCAGTACCTTATTATTATATTAAATGCTGTTTAAATAATATTATGTTTATTTCATATAAATATTGTTACTCAGATTTACAATTAACAAACTTTTTTCTTCAATAACCTTCAATCAAATAAAACTATTAAATAACTAACTAATCTTCTATCATAGCTGATTCATAATACATTTTGCATTTACCTTATAATTTCCATTAACTTTCTCTTCTAATAAATTCTTTTCTACAGGACTCACTGCAGAAGTAATAGGTTTGCCCATTAATTGTTTGTTTTATTGCAGTATCAGGATTTACTGTCATGCCGCATATTGGGTCTTTCACAGCATTCAATTGGTTTGTTTGCTGACTATATTCACCATTATAATTGTGCTCAGAGCCTCCGTTGCAGCATCCTCCACCGTGAGAATGTCCACTGGTTGAGTGAGTCTCATTAGAGTGTCCTCCGCAGCATCCGCCTCCTTTAACCATCATAAACACCATTAGACCTGCAAATAAAATATATATCCAGTTATTTAATATAAATTCCATTGTAAAACCCTCCTTCTATTTCTATCTTAATTGTTAAATTTAACTTTTTATTGTAATATTGTTTTCACCTTTCCACTAGTTATAGAATCATTAATAATATCACGTATCTCTTCTTTTGATATTCTATCATTCTTATATATAACTTCAATTACCTTTGTATTAATATCAATACTAAATTCTTCGACAGTTGGTATATGACTGATTGCTTTTGATGCATTTATAACACATCTATAACAAAGGATATTGTCCTCTTTAAATTTCAATGCATTTCTTTTCACTTTGATCTCCTCCTTGCTTTCTTTAATAAAAATATAACCCCAAATTGTGAAGCAATTATGGAGAAATACTTTTTGCAAAAAAGATTTATAGTTAATTCCTATGTTGAAATAGCTTTACTATAATTACTTCATACTGTCTTCATAATTCCTCTTTATAATAGTTGCTATAGACCAAAATATATCTATCGGAGGTTAACAAATGAATCACCCTAATTATGTGTATACAATTAACGGAAATACCAGAAAAGAGCATAAGATACTTCAAATATTACTTACTCTAGCTTTATCCTTATCAATAATTTTAGTATCCGTAAAGTTAACATTGATGTTCAAGCCTTTATATTATTTTGATATCCAATATCTAAACATTGAAAAACAATCAGGCTTTAGCAGAAGTGAAATAGTAGAAAATTATAATTATGTTATTAACTACTTATTAAGCCCAATTCAACAAGAATTTAAACTACCCTCTATACCTTATTCAAAGTATGGACAAATTCATTTTAAAGATGTTAAGAGAATTTTTACTTCTATAGATATGATTTTAATCATTACTGGCATATTTAGTGCTATAGGTTTAACACTTAATATCAAACGTAGAAATTTTAACTTCATTAGACAGACTTCTTTAATGCTGGTATTGCTTCCAGCAACCCTATCAGCTGCCTTAATTGTTAATTTTGATAAAGCTTTTGTAATATTTCATAAAATATTTTTTAGAAATGATTATTGGCAGTTTGACCCTGAAATAGATCCAATCATAAATATATTACCTCAAGAATTTTTCTATCATTCTGCTTTATTAATTGTTATCTTAATAATCTTAAGCATTATATTCTTAAGATTACTTCATAAAAAACTACTTTATAAGAAACAGGTCTAGAATACCTGTTTCTTATAAACATGAGTTTATTTTTATACATAAATGTATTTAGGATGCTATTTCTCCACATTTCCTCCACAATTTATATGTACACTTTTATTTTATTAAGAAATTTCATAAAATAATGTATCTACATAGGGAGGAATATGGGGTGAAATCTAACTATGATACCAGTTTACATGAAAAAATTGATTCGCTCAGACAAAAGCTTGAAAGTCTAATTCTAGAAAATAATCTTAAACAAAGCGACGAAATAGTTCAGGTGAGCCAGAAATTAGACAAGCTAATAATAATTTATTATAATCAAAAGTGTGGATAATTATATTTAATATTGGAGGAATTATATATGAAGTTTACTATTCGAAAAAAATTATTCCTTGGTTTTGGAGCTCCATTACTTCTAATGGCTCTTTTAGCAACCTTAGGATTATACGAAATAGGAGAAATAAATCATAATGTAGAAGATATGTACAAACAGGTAAATGCTGTTAACTACATAAAAGATGCCCAGTTTAATGTTGCTAGAGTACAAAGAGCTGAAAAAAATGTGCTTTTAGCTTCAACCTTAGAAGAGAAAAAAGAGCATGTAATGCATATTGATGAGGCTTACGATGAAGGGATTATTAAAAATCTTAATATGTATAAAGAGCTTCCTCATTCCAGTAACAAGGATAAAATAGATTTATTAATTGAAAATGTTAATACTGTTAGAAAAAAACAGCAAGAACTTATAGAAAAAAGTATGAACAATCAAAATGATGAAGCATTGGCTCTTTCAAATAATAATGCTAATTTATTTAAAAATATAGAAAATGAAATAGTTAATATTGCCGAAAGCAGCATTGAAGTATCTGAACAAAAGCATAATGATAGCATGAAAATCTATACTGATATAACTAAGTTCGTTATTTTAATTAGTATTATTGCTTTAGTCTTAAGCATAATCTTAACAGTTATTATATCTTCTTCTATCATTAAGCCACTACAGAAAAGTATATCTTTTGCTAGAAGCTTAGCAGATGGTGATTTAACTGATAGTCTCATATTAAAATCAAAAGATGAGCTAGGAATACTGACAAATGCATTAAATACCACGGGCATAAGACTTAAAGAAATTGTTGCTAAAATTAAAGCAACATCTTTAGAGGTTAATATAGGTAGTGATCAGCTTGCATCTGCTCTAGAAAGTGTAAGCAGCTCAACAAACGATATAGGTGCAAAAATTATAAATGTTTCAGACAATATGCAAGATATTGCCACCTCCGTGGAAGATGTAAATAGCAATCTTGAAGCTATAACGCTAAGCTCAAGTAAGGTTTCCAATCTTACAGAAGAAGCTAAGAATAATTCACTTACCTTTAGAGAGCATGCTAATAAAGGTAAACAATCTGTTGATATAACAGTTTCAGCAATAAATCATATTGAAAATGCAACAAAGGAAGTTAAAAGTACAATAAGCGATTTATATACATTATCAAATAAAATAGGTGATATAACTTCCATGATTAGTAATATTGCTAAGCAAACTAATATGTTAGCGCTAAATGCTGCTATTGAAGCTGCTAGAGCTGGCGAGCAAGGTAAGGGATTCTCTGTAGTTGCTGAACAGGTAAAAAAGCTTGCAGAAGAAAGTGCATCTGCAGCAAACAGTATAGAAAATATGATTTCTGAAGTAAAATCTAAAACAGATATTGCCGTAAAAAATATATTGATCACAGAGTCTAAAGTTAAAGAAGGTACTACAGTAGCAAATGATGCAGAAAGTCAAATTAATTTAATAATAGAAAATATGAACACCTTAGTTAGCAGCTTTGAAAAAATATTTACTCAAGTAAGCAACCAAGCTTTATCAACGGGAAATATATCACAAAATATGAACAATATAGTAAATAATGTTCAATTGTTGTCTACAGTATCCCAAGAGATAAACTCTAATATAGAGGAGCAAATAGCTGTTACAGAAGAGATTACTTCAACATCTGAAACTCTTGCTAACATGACAGAAACTCTAAATTCTATGGTTGAATATTTTAAAGTATAAGAAACAAGAATATAAAATTAATTAAAGCCTGTCGCTTTTCTAATAAAAGCTGACAGGCTTATTAAATATAGATATATATCAAAGACATATAAAAGATTAATGTATCTTTTATGTCCTACTTTCCTATAATAACGTAAGACTCAGGATTTACAGGAGTACCGTTAATTCTAACCTCGAAGTGCACGTGGGGTCCAGTTGCGTAGCCAGTTTGTCCAACTTTACCTATCATTTGTCCCTTTTTAACAGTTTGTCCTGTTGATACTAAGTTAGCTGAATTATGTGAGTAAAGTGTAGATACTCCCCCACCATGATCCACAACTATATAATTTCCATACCCGCTTGAATAGGTAGAAATAATTACTACCCCATCTGACATAGCATATATGGGTGTTCCGTTTGGTGCTCCATAATCTATTCCTGTATGCATCTTGTACTTCTTAAGTATAGGGTGCAATCTCATACCAAATGGTGATGTTACCACAGGCATTCGTCCAATATCACTAACTTTTAAAATAGGCCCCCTAGTTCCTGAATAAGATTCATTACTGCTGCTACTACCAGATGACTTAGAAGTTAAAGACCGTATCTGTGCTTCTAAATTGTTTGATTCTTGAACTTCCTGATCTAATGCTTTCTCTAATTTTTCTAAGTCTTTGTCAAGTTCTTTATAATATGTTTTCTTTTTTATATTTGCTGCATCTAGCTGGGACTTCTTATCAGATAAATCTTTCTTTAAACTTTCTAAATTAGTTTTCTTAGTCTCTAATTCTTTCTTTTTAGTCTCTATTTCAATTTGCTTAGTTTTAATTTTATTGAGTGTGGCTTTATCAAATTCTATAATCTTTTTTATGGTATCAAACTTGGATATAAAATCCGAAAAACTTTCTGAAGTCAAAATTATTTCTAAGTATCCTGTTGCGCCATTTAAATACATAGCTTTAAGTCTTTTACCATATAGTTCTTTATATGAGTTGTACTCTTCTTCTTGCAATTTTAACTTCTTCTCTACCTCAGCAACTTCCTTTTGTACAATTAAGATAGATTCATTATTTTTCCTTATCTCATCAAGAAGCTTGTCTGCATCTTTATTAATTTTATTTAGTTCTTCTAAAGTATCTTCTTTTTCTTCCTTTACATCTTCAATTTTTTCTTTAATATCATTAATAGCTTCATTTACCTTGTTTAACTCGTTTTTCTTATCAGTGACACTTTCTGCATAAGTAGTAAAAGGTATTGAAACAGTAAATAATACGGCTAGTATTACAGCTCTTATTCTTTTCTTCATTTGAACTTCCCTTTAACTTCATCCAAAAACTAAATATAAAAGCCTGCAATCTTTAAAAGCAGGCTAAATATATGAACCATATTATATTATAAATATTAACAATTTATAATGAGTAGCTATTCAACAGGTTTATTTAGCTCAAGTGCTTTAGTTTCATCCTTAGTTTCACAACAACTTGATTTTTTATTGCCACCAAACATCATTGGTATCATTCCAATCATCATTATCGGGCATAGAAATGGTACTATCTTTGACACAAAGCTTCCAGCGTTTGGACTTATTCTTGATATTAATGGTAGAAACCCTACAATAACTATAGGTAGTCCACAGCAGAGAATCATATGAAGCATATGCTTTAATGGACTATGATTATGACCTTTGTGATTTTCCTTGTTGTTTCCGTGACAATTCATAAATGTTCCTCCTGTATAATAGATAATTTTAAAATTAAATATCTTATGTTTAAATTTTATAATATTAATATAAAGACAATATGAAGAAAAATAGATTTTAATAAGGTTCATAAAATATTAACTTCTTCATAATTCCTCCATAGTTTCTCTATATAATTAGTTACATAAGAGATATTTAATTTAATCAAATGAGGAGAGCGAGTGGGTTAAAACTGCTCTGTGCTTACGACTAAAAGGAGGAATTTAATTATGTTTTGTGGTGGTTTTGGAGGATATGGTTTTGGTTCTGCAGGTCCTTTAAGTTATACCTGGATGTTCTTAGCTATGGGATTTAGATTGTTAGTATTCATAGGTTTGGTAGTTCTAGCTGTGAAACTGTTTAAAAGCTATACTAATAAATCCGAGGATAATATGAGAATACTTAATGAAAGATTTGCTAGAGGTGAAATTAGCGAAGAAGAATATATAAGAAGAAGAACAATTCTTTCACAAAAAAACTAGAGAGCTAGCTCCCTAGTTTTTTTAATAAGTATAAACTATAATAAAATCACAATATTTGTAGGTAGAGGTGACATGATGAGTAATGAATTTAAAATACTAGTTGTTGATGATGAACAAAAAATTGTAGATGTGGTTAAAGCATATCTTGAAAAGGAAGGTTTTGAAGTAGTTACAGCTAAGGACGGCGAAGAAGCTTTAAACATATTTAATAATGAAGATATTCATCTTATAGTTTTAGATTTAATGATGCCTAAAATAACTGGTGAAGAAGTGTGCAGTAAGATAAGAACCACTTCCAGTGTACCTATCATTATGCTTACTGCAAAAGCCGAGGAAGATGAAAGAATAGAAGGAATATCTATTGGAGCAGATGACTATTTAACTAAACCTTTTAGTGCACGAGAACTTGTAGTAAGAGTTAGGGCTCTCTTAAGAAGAGCCTACAGAGATGTTACCCCTATGGCAGACATTCTAACCTTTAATCACGGAGATTTAGAAGTTGATATAAAAAAAATGATAGTAAAAAAACAAGGTAAAGCTGTAGGTTTAACAACAAATGAGTTTAAGGTCTTAACAATACTCTTAACTAACCCTGGTCAAGTGTTTTCAAGAGATCAACTTGTGGAAAAGGCTTTTGGAATGGATTATGAGGGCTTTGATAGAACTGTAGACACTTATATAAAAAACATTCGCCAAAAGGTAGAAGATAATCCTAAAGACCCTATATATATAACAACTGTTTATGGAATGGGATATAAGTTTATTCCAAGCTAAGCTGTCTATCTAGGCTAGATTAGAAAAATGAAATGGAGGGAAATAATGAAAGCATCCTTAATGAAAAAGCTGTCTTTAGGTTTTCTCATTGCTGTTTTAGGCTCAATCATTTTGGCAAGCCTTATATCAAATTATACGGTAGGAAAAAAGTTTAAAGATTACTTAGTAGATGAACATAAGACAAAAGTAAATAATGCTGTAAAAATAATAGATGATGTATATAGTAATAAAAATAATCCGACAGATATTGATACTGATGAAATACAAAGGTATGCTCAGCTTCAGGAAATGTATATTGAAGTTAAAGACTTAAATAACAATACAATATACACTTCAGGAAATTCTCATTTGCAGCATAACCCCATGATGGAAAATATGATGAGAGGTATGATGCATAATTTTTCTGAAATGAATATAGGTGAATATAATGAGGAAAAGCATCCTTTGATTGTAAATAATGAAAATATAGGTACTATAATCATTGGCTATTTTGGAACCTCTTATTTATCTTCTGCATCAGTTACATTTATAAGCACCTTAAATCATTCCTTTATACTCTCAGCTATTGCAGCATTGGCTTTCGGTTTTGCTATCAGTGTAATTATCTCTAAACAACTTTCAAAACCTCTTGTTGAAATTACAGATACGGCAAATAAAATGAGAACTGGAGACCTAGAAGTAAGAGCTAACGTAAATACAAATACTAAAGAAATAGATGAGCTATCAAATTCCATTAACTATTTAGCAGAAACTTTAAAAACTCAAGAGATGCTCAGAAAAAGATTAACTTCTGATATGGCTCATGAACTTAGAACTCCGCTTACTACCCTTAAGACTCACATTGAAGCTTTTATGGATGGTATCTGGGAACCAACTACTGAAAGGTTTGAAGCTTTTTATGAAGAAATTGAAAGACTAACAAAAATGGTAGACAATCTTCGTAACTTAGCAAAGCTTGAGCAGACTAATCTAAATTTAAATAAGAGCAAAATTAACCTATCAGAGGAGTTAGAAAAAATTATAGATACTTTTAAGCCTCTTTATATTAAAGAAAATTATGAGTTAACTAGCAGCATAACCCCTGAAATAACTTCAATGGTAGATAAAGATAAATTCAAACAAATAATGAACAATCTACTCTCAAATTCTTATAAATATCTAAAACCAATGGGAAAAGTACATGTAATACTAGAAAAGAAAAATAGTAATATAGTAATCAAAGTTATAGATAATGGTATAGGAATACCAGGGAAAGATCTGCCCTTTATATTTGAACGTTTTTATAGAAGCGACTTATCAAGAAATAAAAATACTGGAGGCTCTGGCATAGGTCTTACTATTACAAAGGCTTTTGTTGAAGTACATGGCGGAAAAATATATGTAGAAAGCAAGGTAAATGAAGGTACTACATTTACTGTTGAACTTCCAAGTATAGGAGTTATGTAAAAAATTATTATTTCAAAATAGTCTTTTTCATATTTCCTACACAATTTGGTGATAATATATGTGTATAAGGTTATTAAGTTATAATACAACCTTATATAGACCTCAGTTTGATAAACATTTACTTCATAGTAAAGAGAAGATTAGTTTCTCCCAAACCAATCTTCTCTTTACTATTTTATTTACTTTCTATAGTATCCCTCATTTTTCTATATTGCTCTTCATCAATTTCTCCCCTTGCGTATCTCTGTTTCAATATTTCAATTGAATTATCGTTAATTGTTATATTGGAATTTCTTTTTCCACTGGTAGTTATTTTGTATGCTGCTATAGCAATTATAATAATAAGAACTAAAGGAATAAGCCAAAACAAACCTCCCCATGACATCATGTCATATCCACGTCCATATCTATATCCCATCATAATTTATATCATCCTTTCTATAATAAGAATATCGTTATACTATTCAACTAAAAACTGCCCCATCATTCCTAAATCTTCGTGCTCAAGTATATGGCAGTGATACATAAAAATGCCCTTATATCTAAAAGTAGTAATAGCCTTTACTGTTTCTCCTGGAGCAACAGCTATTGTATCTTTAAACCCTTGTTCATTAGCAGGTGGCTTTTTACCGTTTCTATCTAAAATTAAAAACTGAACTCCATGAGCATGAAACGGGTGCATCATATGCATAGTGTCATTTTTTATTTGCCAGATTTCTGTAGCTCCATATCTTACTCTTTCATCAATTCTATCCATATTCATTTGTTTTCCATTAATATTTACACCTCTTCCCATTCCTTGAAAAGAGAAGGTTCTAGTTACAGTTGCACTTTCAGTTGGAATTTTACTTATCTTTGTTAATTGCTTGGGTAGTATACTCGTATCATTGCTACTTTCAGTAACCTTGAAATTCATAAGATTAGCATTATTACTCTTAAGGGTAATTTTATCTCCTACTTTATATTTTGAAAAATCTACTATAATTTCTGCTCTTTCTGCAGGTGCTAAAATAAGTTCATTCGTTTCAACTGGTGCTTCTAAAAATCCTCCATCAGTAGCAATTTGATAAAACTTGTTGTTATCACTAAAGCTAAACTGATAAACTCTTGCATTTGATCCATTAAGTAATCTTAATCTTACTTTTTCAGTTTTCACATCTAAGGTAGGATTTATAGCTCCATTGATAAGAACTACATCACCTATCATACCATTCATCATATCAGCCATACTATTTGCATATACTAAGCTTCCATCACTTGAAAATCTCCTATCTTGAACAACTATTGGAATATCGTTCTCTCCATATTTTTTAGGAATATCTAAATTATTTGACACATCATCCTCTATAAGAAATAACCCAGCTAACCCTTTATATACTTGTTCACCTGTTTTATGTAATAAATGAGGATGATACCAAAGTGTTGCAGCTGGCTGATCTATAACAAAAGTTGCATTATAAGTCTCGCTGGGCATAAAAGACTGCTGCACATTGCCATCTACTCTTCCAGGAAGTTCTAAACCATGCCAATGTAGTGTAGTTGCTTCATCTAAAGAATTTGAAACTGATACATTTACCTGGTCGCCTCTTTTAACTCTAATAACTGGTCCTAAAAAATCACCATTGTACCCATAAGTCTCTGAAGATTTCCCCTTAATAAATTCCTTAGATGATTTTTGAACATTTAATCTGAAATCCGCTATGTTGTCTCCAGGGTTTAAATCCTCAAGTATAGGTGGAATTGGAAGCTTATTTTCTTCGCTAGTACTTGAAATACTTCCTTTAATAGTATTTTGAAAATTTACTCCTGCTCTTATTCTTGTTATGGCCAATACACTGTATCCAACTAGTAGGAAAACAGAAGTTATTAAGACAGTTATCCACTTATTTTTGGTTTTCAATTCTCATCCCTACTTTCATTCTTGATAAAAGTAGTTTTTACATTTTTACACTCAAATATTATCAATTAAGAAATTATAAAAGCACATTATGAAAGTTGTTTTTAACATCTATTTAAAACTAACAGTTTTCTTCATACTATCTACATAATAATTTCCTATTATTAGTAGTGAGATGCTGAATTTATATACGAGGTAAAATATAGACTATGAAGAAAGTACATTATTTAACAAAAAATTTTATAGCTTACAGCTTTATAGCATGTTTTATTACTGCCATCATGTTAATAGCATTTATAAGTTTTCATGTAAAAAAGGACAAGATATCTTCTGAACAAAAAATGATTCATTTAACTTTACATTATATAGTTGAACCTGAACTAAATGTTGAAGATTTTCAAGCCTATATATCAGAGCCAAAGAGTAACCTTTTAGATAGTAAGTTACAGCCACTTATAGAGGATGGAACTATTTCTTATGTTCGGATATGGAATAGAGAAAAAAGGCTTATTTATTCTTCTAATGATAAAAAAACTAATATTGATAATAATAGTTTAGAAAAAGCCTTAAAAAATAACATAACCTACATGATAACTAATGACAGTGGTAAAGTTATTAAATTTTATTTGCCCATCAATTACAATAATAAAACTGTGGCTACATATGAAGTAGTAAAATCCTACAGTGATATAAAATTTCATATTAGAGAATTAACAATCATTATTTCTTTAAGCATATTTTTAGGATTAATATTACTATATTTTCTTTTAATAAGAGTTATAAACAATAGCTCAAAAACCTTAATAAAGCAAAATCAGGATTTAGTAGTAAGTAAATTGGAGACTGAATTAGCATATTCAAAACTTAATGAATCTTATAAACATACTATAATTGCTCTATCTAACTCTATTGATGCAAGAGATCCCTACACTGCTGGTCATTCTGAACGTGTAGCGCGTCTTTCATTAGATATTGGTAAGGAGCTAGGCTTAAATAAGGATAAATTAGATATGTTAGAAATAGCAGCGTTGTTACATGATATTGGCAAAATAGGAATATCTGATGATATATTACATAAGACAGGCAGGCTTAATGAGTATGAATATGAAAAGATTAAAGAGCATCCTTCTATAGGTGTGAACATTTTAAAAGATATAGACTTTCTTAAAAATGCTGTCCCCTTTATACTTCATCATCATGAAAGATTTGATGGTTGTGGGTACCCATTAGGAATAAAAGGTTATGAAACACCTTTAGAAGCTAGAATAATAGCAGTTGCGGATTCTTACGATGCTATGGTTTCCGATAGACCTTATAGAAGAGGGCTTTCTCAAGATATAGCTATTTCTGAGTTAATAAAGTTTAAAAACATACAATTTGATGGATTAGTTGTGGACGCTTTCTTAAAAATAGACAACCAAAACAAAGAAGAACTAGAATAAATATGCTAGTTCTTCTTTGTTTTTAACAAGCTACAACACAATTTTTTCCTTTAGACTTAGCCTGCAGCAATGCACTATCAGATGCTTTTATCGTTTCATAAACATCACATCCGTCTTCTGGATAACTTGCTACTCCTAATGATAGTGTTATTCTTAAAAATGAGTTAGTATGTAATTTATTCATTCCTATTCTGATATTCTCAGCTATTTTCTCTGCCTTATCTTTGGAGCAATCCTTTAGTAATACTACTATCTCTTCACCTCCATATCTATAAACATCACCTTCACTATCAACTGTAGACTTAATTACTGTGCTTACATCCTTGAGTACAATATCCCCTGTTTGATGTCCATATTTATTATTAAAATCTCTAAAATTATCTATATCTATAAATATTATTGAAAACTTTTTATGTTCTTCTAATGACTTAATGTGATTGTCAAATGCTCTTCTATTATAAAGTTCGGTCAGCTTATCGGTTTCCAAGTTTGTATGCAATAATTTATTTGTTTGTTTCAAGGCAGCATATTTTTTGTAGAAGAACAGCACTATAAGATAATTTACAGCTTGGAACAGTATCCCCGTGGAAATGCAGTGAAGTGCTATTCCACCAAATAAAGGCATAATCATAAAATGATAAGCTACTCCATATATAAAACCTGTTGATATCATTGAGATAAATAAAATAACCTCTATACGATACTTCATAAATCAGTACCCTCCAAATTACTTTTAGCATTAAATCACGCTTATGTACCTAATTAGATTATATCAATTCTATATGTAGAAATTATGAAACAAATTGTAAGTATGTTGTAATATAAAAGCTTTTGTATAATGCTTAGGAGGCTTAAATCACTAAAGCCTCCTAAGTTAAATTAGCTTTTATTTTCACTTACTCTTAGAAAGAATAGCCAATGGATTAAATATAAATAATGTAATATAAATAGCTGCACCAATATATATAGTTATGCTAAACCCAAGTTTCATGGATATAATAACAGCTAAAGTTGAACCTAACACAGAGAAAATACCGTTTATCCCAATCATAAGAGGAACTATACCCTCTTCCCCTTTGAGGCTGCCAAGTTTTTTAAGTCCTGAAGGAAAAGCCATTCCCATAAGAAGTCCCATAGGTAATAAATCCAAAAATACAACTATAAATTTATACGTTGTTTGCCAATCTTTTGTAAGATTTAAAATAGAGCTTAACCCCATCTGATTTACTAAAATCATAATTCCAGCAGCTAGAATATAATAAGGTGATTTTGAAACATATTTTTCAACTATTCTATTTCCACTAATAAGGCTTCCTATGCCACTTGAAATAAGTAAGCTGAATACTATAAAACTAAAGGCTATAGAAGAACTTCCAAAGTATAACACCATCTTCTGTATAAGAGGAATTTCAACCAGCATATAAGCCACTCCTAAAGATGCAAAATACAATGATGTCTTTTTATATTCAGCCGTAGTTAAAAATTTCTTCTTAACTACTAATACTATAGTTAAGATTAAAGCTAATATGAAAATCATTTCCACAGGAATAAATTTAGAATTATTATAGAAAAATGGACTATTATCAGCAATTGGCTTGGAATTAAAGCTTATGTTGTCTATAAGCTGCTCATAAGTCATTTTTTCAGTTTTTAAAGATTTATATGGCTCTATTTCATTTCCAGGAAAGTGAATCATGTCTCTATTTTGTATACTTGCAGTATTCACTATTGAATTAATATCCTCTTGAGTAAAAGGCTTATTTCTAAATATAACTAATGGCATAGCTATTCCACTTCCATGAACTTCACTTTCTGTTTTTGTAACTCCATTTATTATAGTAAAATAGTTTGTAACATCCTTTTGTTTTATTCCTTTGTCTAATAATACTTTAATACCTGTATTCACTACCTTTATAAGGTCCTTTGAGTCATGAACCATAAAGGTTAGCTTGCCATCTTCTGATAAGTGGTTTAAATACTGATTTAATGCTTCTTCTGTAAATATATAATATTCAGCTAAAGAATACATAGTATTTTCCACGGAATTTGTCATTACCATAGATAAATATATATTATCGTACTTATCCTTGCTGTTTTCTATAAAATATCTTCCATCCTGGTTATACAAATTAACTCCTGGATAGTTATATATGTTACCGCTAAATTCTTTAAACTCATTTACAGCTGCTATAGTAGAAGGATTTATTTCTACTGCATCAATTTTTATATTTCCTCCAAGCAGTGCAAAAAGAACGTCTTTTCCTCCGCCTGAACCAATAACAAGTGATTTTTCATTCTTCCCAAAGGAGAAAGGAATATAATTAACTTCTGATTTTAATTCTTTAACTGAATCTAAGTTCCCATTAAACTTTACAATTGGAGCAGCTGCACCGCCATCAGTAACTATAAGCTTTTCATTATCACTTTTAATATCAATTACATCTGTCTTCGATATAGCATCCCATTTTGAAAATACAATTTCAGCAGGGTTCTTTGAGTTTTTATAACTTCCTATTACTGTAACAGGGCTTGTATAATAAGAGCTAAAATTCTTTCCTACAATATCTATTAAATTTCCGCTTATAAGCAGTATACTCATTACTATGAAACCAATTGAGGATATAATAGTAGTTTTTATTATTCTATAATACAGACTAATCCCTATGGCTGAAACAATTCCAAATGCAGTAACTATAATAACACTTCCTAAGAATCCAAAAGAGTTCATGAGTTTAATGATAAGAAGACTTCCGAGTCCAGCGCCTAGTAAATCCATTAAATAAAGTTTATTGCTGCTGCCTGTTCTTTCTTTAAATATAATTGAGGTTATTATACCTCCCAAAATAAACGGAAAAAGAGCAGCAGGGATGTATAACAAAAAGGTAGGGGTAAAGGGCAGGAAGTACATTAAGGCTATAGATAAAATAAAGCTTACAGGTAAAAGTACAGAAGTCCATGCCAGTATTTTTTCCATGCTTTTCTGTTTCTTAGATAATTTATAACTTATTATGGCCCCAATACCACCTCCAAGAATTGCAAAGGATACTACTATAAAAACTAAGCTGTAACTTAATATTGCTGAGAATAATCTAGTTAGCAGCGTCTCATATATAAAAAGAGACATTGCAGTAAAAAACATAGAAAGATAAATATATATTGTATTTTTATTCTTGCCATATAAACTATTATTTTGTGGCATAGTTTTTTCCTCCTCTATTATTCTTTATAGCAAAGAAGAACTAGACTGCTATGCTAGTTCTTCTTTGCAGGAAGTTATCTTCCCATCATAGAATTGTGTATATCAACCATTTCTTGTCTGCTTACTGAACCCATCATTTTAGCCATGCCTTCGTAACCATTATTTTTCATAATATCTGTCATTTGATTATATTGCTCATCTGTAATATTATTCATAAAGTTGTTCATAGAATCAAAATCCCTATTTTCCATAGCTTTAGCAGCATCTTCGAATCCATTGTTTTTCATTAAGTCAATCATTTGGTTATAAGTTCCGTTTGAGTTTATATTGTTTTGATACATCATCCCTCTGCCAAAACCAAAGTTGTTTTGAGTATTATTCTCCTTTGCATATACAGCAGTTACTGCTCCTATAGTTAATATAGCTGTTGTCATTATTACTAAAACTTTCTTCTTCATTTAGAATCTCTCCCTTTTTTGTTTGATTTTTATTTAGTTCGTTTCTATGTATATATAATAACTTTAAATTGTGGGGGAATTATGAAAGATATATTTAAATAAAAAAAGATGATAAAAACCTACCTGATAAAATTACAGGTAGGCTCTTACTATGTTTGTGCATCTATAACATCATCTTTACTTCCCTCAATTGTGACAATAATATTATTAGGAAGGCATACTATGCTCTGGTAGCCTTTATCTATCCAACCTGTATCTGAGCAAATAGCATTTGGACATATTTCCTTATCCATTTCAAGCATTCTTACCTTTCCATCTTTAACTTCAAGATAACCTATATTTCCATTAAACTCAAATTCATAAGTTTTACTTTTACTTGTTGTATTTAATGGAATATTCTTCGCAACTTTATTGTCTACCTTAATAACTATATTACTATTTTCCTTATTTGACTTCGCGAGCATCACAATTCCTGTAGGTAAGATGCTTAATATTAGAAGTACTATAATAACTATTTTATCTAATATTTTTAGCTTTAATATTTTCATTAAAATCCTCCACTAGTTCTTTTTTTAATATGAGTAACCACACTTTACTATATCAATAAAATATGAAGAAAATATGATGTTAAAGCAAGAAAAAAATAATGACCATATTTCTAGATTAAAATTAGTCTTAGAAATATAGTCATTAATATTGTTAGTTATATATTACTTTTTGAAGCTTATACCATTTGGCTCTTCATCTACTGGTATTGTTGCAATTACTTTATTTGTTTCATTGTCTATTACACTAACTGTTGCTTCATACATATTAGTTACATATACAAACTTGTTATCTGGACTTACTACTACTCCATGAGCTCCCTTGCCTGTTTCTATTGTAGCTACAACCTGCTTTGTAGTTAAGTCAACTTTTGAAACAGTGTTAGAAGAATTTTTCTCTGTTCCTTGATTTGCAACGAAGGCATATTTATCATCAGTTGATAGATATACTTGAGCTGGTCCTACCCCTACCGCTACCTTTTCAATTTTATCTGTAGCTAGGTCTACTACAGCTAAGTAATTTTCAGCATTTACTGTTGCAACTAAAGTCTTACCATCTTTAGTTATCGCTGTGGTTACAGGTGTTTTTCCAACCTTTATTTTCTTAATTTCTTTGTTACTTGCAATATCAACAACACTTACTGTATCTTCTCCCATATTTGCTACATAAGCAAACTTGCTATCAGCAGATATTCTAAAACCATGTGGACCTTTTCCAACTTTTACGTTATTTATTAATTTATAAGTTTTTGCATCTATTATAGATATATTATTATCTTCATTGTTTGTAACTACGGCATACTTTCCGTCTTCAGTAAATACTATATGAGCTGGATGCTTGCCTACTTCAACTTTTTTAATTTGCTTTCCTGTTTCTACATCATAAAATATGGCTGATCCATTCATACTCATGGAACCATGGTCTGTTTGCCCTTTTTCCATTTTAACTGCTGATGTATAAGCAAACACCTTGCCATCTGGTGATACTTGAACGTTATGTGGAGAGCCTTCATCCTTAAAGGTCTCAACTACTTTATTTGTAGCAGCATCTATTTTAGATATGCTTCCACTTTCATTGGCTGTGTATATATAAGATGGAGATTTTTGTTCTACCTTAGTCTCAGCTTTATTTTGCTCAGGTGCTGCCACAGGCGTTTGAGTATTTTTTACAGAATTGCTGCAGGCTGCAAGAGTCAAAGTTAGTACCACAGAACTTCCTATAAGCTTGAAATATTTTGATTTAAACATATGTTTCCTCCTTTTGATGTTCATCTTCATCTGACAATGATTATTGTATTATATAGTTATGAAGATGATATGAAGAAACTTTATTTTTTAATATATGATATTAAAAAGATATTAATATTATTTTTAGATATCAATATTTCATTTTGATAGGCTTATTCTTTATCTTATAAGTTATTATAAATCATAAACTTTATTGTTTCTGTAACTTTTATCACACTAAAAAATTAATACAAAAAGAGATATGATCTTTAAAACCATATCTCTAGTTAATATCAATTCATATATTCTACTAAGTTTAAGCAGCTTGTTCTTTTAATTTATTATATTCAGTAATAGCTTCTGTATATATTTCTTCAATTCTATTATTTATCTCATTATAATCATTTGCAATTTTTCTTGAGTATTCTTCTTTAAATTTTTTACTGAACAACATTTTTAATATTCTCATATCCTTATCCTCTCCTCGTAATTTCTATATTAGAATCTTACACTTAAATTGTGGGAGCATTATGAAGATATAAAATATTATTTATTATTCTACTCTAATTTGTCCCATCATACCTGCTTCTTCATGTTCAAGAATGTGACAGTGGTACATATAAGTACCTTTCTTATTAAACTTAACTATAAGTCTTACTTTTTCGTTAGGCTCAATATATACAGTATCTTTCCATCCGCTCTCCTCTGGAGAAGGAGCA
Organism: Clostridium sp. C8; assembly: GCF_001010885.1. NCBI lineage: Bacteria > Bacillati > Bacillota > Clostridia > Eubacteriales > Clostridiaceae > Clostridium > Clostridium sp. C8. The sequence goes on from NZ_LBMX01000103.1 coordinate 19,199, forward strand.
TTACCGTTTCTTGATAAAATTTGAACCTGTGTGCCATGAATATGGAAGGGGTGCCCCATTTGATGCATCATAGACCCTGGGTTTGTAATTTCCCAAATCTCTGTATCTCCAAGTTTTACTGTTTCATCAATTCTATTCATATCAAACTTTTTACCGTTTATTGATACCATATGACCCATACCTTGAAGCTCAAAGCTTCTTATCTTAGTAGCTTGTGCTTCTGACATTCTTTCTATATTCGTTAAAGTGCTAGGTACTTCAGTATCATCTTTCCCATCACCTTTAACATTAAAGGTCATAATGGCTTCCTTATCACTCATAAGTGATAGCTGCGTTCCCTTTTCATACTTTGAAAAGTCTACAATTATCTCTGCTCTTTCCCCAGGTGATAACATAATATTCCTCTGGCTAACCGGTTTTTCTAAAAATCCACCGTCAGATGCTATTTGATAGAATACATCTCTATTATCTAACTTTAAATTAAAGTTACTTGCATTAGCACCATTAACTATTCTAAATCTCATCTTGACTCTATTAACCTCTAAATTAGGTTTAATAGCTCCGTTAACTATGATAGTATCCCCTGTTGCTCCATCCATCATATTTGTATTATAAATAAAACTGCCATCCCTACTAAAGCTTCTATCTTGAATTACTAAAGGTATATCATTTACTCCATATTCCTTAGGAATATTTAAGTTTTTTGATACTTCATCATCCACATAGAATAGTCCTGCTAAACCTTTATAAACTTGGGTAGCTGTATTTCCTCCAAAGTGCGGATGATACCACAATGTTGCAGCCTGTTGATTTACTGTAAAACTAGGCTCCCAAGTTGTTCCTGGTTCAATTCCTTGATGAGGACCCCCATCTTTTTCTCCTTCTACCTCTAGTCCATGCCAGTGAACTGTTGTTGCTTCTTTTAGCTTGTTATTTACGTGCACATTTACTTGCTCACCTTTACTTACTCTGATGACAGGGCCTAAGAAGCTTCCGTTGTAACCCATAGTTCGTGTCTTGGTATTTGGTAAAAATGAAGTTTCTCCTTCTTGGGGTTCTAAAGTAAAATCCGCAATATTGGGATCTGGATTTTTATCCTCTAATAGCTGTGGTATAGGAAGTGTACTTTTTGTTTTGCTTGTTTGAATATCTATATTAACTGCACTCTTGTTTATTTTAAAATAACTTATCATTGGTTCTAAAAGTGTAATATATCCAACTGCAGTTAATCCCACTGTAAGTCCAATACCTAATAACATATGTTTATTCTTATTCATTTTTATTCCTCCATGAATTATTAATACTAATTAATAATAATTATACTTTATCATTATGAAGGAAATATGAAGAATACTATTGTTAATGGTAATAAAAAAGAGATACAATTTATAAAAATCATATCTCTAAATTAACTATGCTTTAATATCGATTTTTGAACCTAAATTACTATCCTTTGCTGTATTCTTTGAATCTATAGAGCCTGTCTGATTGTGCATACCCTTCATATTGCAGTTTGGGTCCATTTGATTTTGATTACTCATTTTAGTCATGTTATGATTTGAATGACTTTTAGATATGTTTTCCCCAGCTTGTCTTGTTCCATAGGCTGTCTGCAGGTTTGATAAGATATTGCTTCTTGTTATTTGCATAAGTACTCCTCCTAGTTATTAAATGATATTGTACTTTTAATATATCTTATAACTATGAAGACATTATGTAGATTTAATGTTAAATGAATTATTTCAATATAAACATAATTTAAAATAAAAAACTCTTATAAATAATTTAATGAGGTTTAATTACTTATTCTAAATTGGTATAATACAAAATTTAAAGTACATAATAAAAATCGTGAATAAATTTATACGAGGAGTGATTTAAATGGGAGTAGCAACAATGGTAACAAATAATATGCAATCATGTATAGATGCTTGCAATAAATGCGCACAAGCATGTTATGAATGCTTTGAAGCTTGTCTTAACGAGCCTGACTTAACTGCAAGAAATCATTGTGTGAAAATGCTTATTGAATGTGCAAAGATGTGTGAAATGTCTGCAGGATTAATGTCTATGAATTCTCACTATGCAAAACAGCATTGCAAGATGTGTGCTGATATTTGTGATGCATGTGCAAAAGATTGCAGCATGTTCAAAGACGAACACTGCCAAAAATGTGCTGACGTATGCAGAATGTGTGCTGACGAGTGCAGAAAAATGGCTAATATGTAATTGCTACCAAAACCAGCTATCAATTAGCTTTGATAGCTGGTTTTTTACATATATTTTAGGATCATTGATAAAAAATATTCTTAAGGGAGGTTGATATCTTGATTTGGTTATCATTAATTCCTGCTGTAGTAACAATAATTTTAACATTTAAGACAAAAAAACTTATAGTTTCTTTATTTGCAGGAGTTTTGGCAGGTACTCTAATTAGTAAGGGTCTAATAGGCGGCATTACAGCAGTTGGGGAATATATGATGGATGCTGTTGCAGATAAGGAAAGTGCCTATACTTTATCCTTTTTGATTGCATTTGGTTCTCTGGCAGAATTAATTGAAATGGGCGGAGGGATTTCAGGCTTTAGTGAGAAAGTAAGCAAGTGGGCTAAAAGTGAAAAAGGTGTTCTAGGATGGGCTTGGCTATTAAGTATTATAACCTTCTTTGACAGTTCGTTTCATACTATTGCAGTTGGAACTGTACTGACTCCCCTTGTAAACAAAGTTAAGGGATCAAAAGAAAAGTTTGCCTTTATTTTATCTGTAACAAGCCTTCAACTTATTTTGCTAATTCCAATAGCCACAGCTTATTTAGGCTATATGGTAACACTAGTTACAAATAATATTAAGGATACAGGAATAACTGAAAATGCATATACCCTTGTTGTTAAAAGTGTCTTTTGGAATTTATTCTCCTGGATTATGATTGTTATAGCTGTTGGAGTTACTTTATTTGGATTAGGCTTTGGTAAATTTAAAATAGGAAAAGCTACAGAAGAAAAAGAAGAATTTACAAAAGGACACATTGAAAAGGAAGAGCTACTAGGAAAATCAGTTGAAGAATATCCTAAAAACAGTAAGAATTTAATAGTTCCTGTTATAATATTGCTTATAAGCACTATTTTCTTTTTCTGGTGGACAGGAAAAAGCAAAGCTACTAGCTTTTGGGGGGCATTAAGTGCTGCTCAATTCAGCGTTTCCATATTCTCAGGTGTAATATTTACCCTTTTTATAACTACTGCTTATTTTATGATACAAAAAATAAGTCTGGCTGAAATTGAAGTTCATATAGTTAAAGGCGGAGAAAAGATACTTTCACTTGTTATTATTCTTATTCTCAGCTGGGCACTAACCTCAGTTACTCAAGATATGGGATTTAATAATTTAATTAGTGAAAGCTTAATTAAAAGTATACCAAAATTTCTTATACCAGCAATTTTATTTTTAATAAGCGGGATTATTTCCTATACCATTGGTTCATCATGGGCAACTTGGGCACTTATGATGCCTCTTGCTGTTAATTTTTCAATTAACTCAGGAGTTTCAATTTCCATAATGATAGGTACAGTTTGGGCAGGTGGTGCAGTAACAGATATAATATCTCCTCTTTCTGCCCAAATGGCGGATACATCTTTTGGGAAGCATCTGACTACATCATTTCCATTTGTCATAGCAGGTGCAATAATCACCACAATTGCTTATGTTGCTGTAGGCTTTCTTACATAATAGCTATGGATATAAACAACTTATTACACAGGGATGTATTTCCTATAAGGCTAATCCCTGTGTAATTTCTAAATGCAAAATATAAACTACTATACCTTACTTATCGTTTATAATTACTATATTTTTAACAATATCGCTATATATGTCTTTTACCTTTATACTACTAAATCCTGCATTATGCACATTTTGAACTGTTTTTCTATTTATATTTGCACCATAAGTGTTTACTACAATAGGATTTAAAATATCCATTATAAGACCTAGTATCTTCTTTTCACTTCTAACATGTTCGATCATTATTATTTTGCCATTTGGCTTACAAACTCTTTTCATTTCCTTCAATCCCTTTATAGGATCGGGAACTGAGCAATAAACACAAGTTGTAAATACCATATCAAAGGTATTATCCTGAAAATCCATATCTTGTGCATCCATTTGTAGAAGTGTAACTTGCTTATTATATCTTTGAGCCTTTTCTCTAGCTTTTTCAAGCATTTTTTCACTAAAGTCTATGGCTGTTATATCAATAGTATCTGGATAATATTCTATATTTTTACCTGTACCAACTCCTACCTCTAATACCTTTCCTTTAAGCTCCTTCATTAAATTAATTCTCCACTCTTTTAATGACATCATTTCCATAGGACTTTCCAATATATCATAAAATCTTGATGCTCTATTGTATCTTTTACGTATTTTTTCTGAATTAATATCCATTTATACCTCTCCATTTGTTTTTATTATAAAAAAGGATAGAGTTTTTCTATCCTTTTAGCATTCTTACCATATTTCTTATTTTGCATTGTTTATTGCAGTAACTAATATATTTTGAACTTCCTTTGCTGTATCTTCTAAATCCTTGTGGTTAAGCAATCCAATAAGTTTATCTGGACTCATCATACCAATTTTTACTTCACTGTTTTCCTCATAAACCACTAATTTGCAGGGTAGAAAATAGCCTACATCAATATGTTGTGTAAGTACCTCTTTGGCTTTATGAGGATTACAAACTTCTAATATCATAAAATTGCTATCAAAATCTATACCTTTTTCTTTTAACTTATCTTTAAAATTCAACTTCCAAAGCACACCAAATTTTTGCTCTTCAAGGCTCTTTACTATACTGTTAACAGCTTCATCAAAGGATTTATTTGTTACTACTTCATATTTAATATTTTCCATAAAATCATCTCCTGTAGATATAATATTCCCTGTGCAATCATTTCCATAGTCTTTATTATCTACTTTTCGTTCTGAACTATTCATTTGCTTCAGTTAGAGATAAATATAAATTTTCCTTGGATCTTCTATTTTGCTTTTATAATTGACATAATAGACTTATCTCCTTTAGATTTTAATATATAAAATTATCTAGCATGTTAATATAAGCATCACCTTTAGAGTAATTTAATTCTTTAGGTATTAATTTGATTTTTACCTAAAGTTTCTGCCCATCATTCCACCATATCCCCCCATCATTCCTCTTCCTCTGTAGGAGCCCATCATCCCATAACCACTACCCCATCTATTGCTATAATTATAGTTATCACTTCTGTAAATGCTATTGATATTAGTTTCTCTTAATACTTTGTTTCCACCTAAATAAATATTAGGCACTAGATAAGTTGCAAATAGCAATACTGAAAGGATTAGCACCCCAGACCATAAAAATTTTCTTGATTTCATAATTACACCTCTTTTTGTTTTGCTTGATTTAATTGCTATGGATATATACTACAAATAAATTGTGGAGGAATTATGTAAGACGATAATTTTCTAAATATAATCAAGTTAATAGAAAAACCACAGCAACATGTTATTTTTAATTAGTGCATGTTGCTGTGGCTTAATTCTTATTTTTAACATTTAATTATTTATATCCTCTACTTGAAAAGTTTGTTTAAAGTGCTGTTTAAATCGTCTATTGCAGTTTCATCATTTCTTTTTATGATATCTTCTATACAAGAATTAATATGATTTTGTAAAATTATTTTAGCCGTACTATCAAGTGCAGATTTCGCAGCTGATATTTGAGTAAGTATATCATTACAATCTCTATGATTCTCTGTCATACGTTTAATTGCTTCAACCTGACCTGAAATTCTTGACAATCTATTTATTATTACCTTAGTTTCATTAGTTGTTAATTCCTTCATATAAGTTCCTCCAACTATAATTTATAGTAATTTTCTTTAATTATAATTTATATAAGCTAGTAATCAGTAACCCTGCTATATGGATGTATTATCCTTCATTTATAAAGGTTTTATTATATAATTTTAAGTTTGTTTAAAACTATTGAGGGTAGAATGTATAATTCAAAAAGTTTATCTTTTCGCCTAATATCTTATCTTCAAATTATGAAGGAATTATGAAAGTATATATGGTATTATATTGTAGCTAAAAAAATAAGCTCAACAAATAAATGTTAGGCTTATTTTTAAAATACTATATTCAGAATAATTTCAGTGTATTTCTTTATGTTTTATAGGAGTTTACTTTCTAATCGGGGTCCATTATAAACTCCCCCAAGATTTATTGAATTGTATTTAACAATCATTTCATTTGAACATCTTTATATACAATAGTAGTAAACATACCTCCTGTAGGTTTCGTCATATTATTAGTCATATGATGAGGTATATGGCAGTGGAATGGCCATATTCCCGGATTATTAGTAAAGAATTCAATATCCCATGTTTCCCCAGATGCTACGTGTATTGTATTTTTTATCATCCTATTACGTGGCTCTATAGTATTTCCGTCAGCTGCGGATACCATAAATTGATGACCATGAATATGAATAGGATGACCATTTTCCATAGCATTTCCTAGTCTTATCTTTATATTTTCACCGCATTTTACTTCTAATGGAGTGGTAAAAGGAAATGCTCTGCCGTTCATTGTAAAGAAATTGAAGTCATGTGAATGGGGATCTATTTCATATTTACCCGGTTTTACTACTCCCATAGGCAATCCTTCAACTTTAAATTCCTGAAGCATAATAAAATAATCTCTATCTGTTTTTAAATCATAAGGGTCTAATATTATTAAGCCTCCCATCAGTCCCATCATCTGTTGAGTATGTGATATATGATGGGTATGATACATATGAGTTCCAGGTGGATTAACTATTTTAAATCTGTAATCAAAATAGCGTCCAGGTTCAATTTTGGGTGATGGCTGTACATCTGGCACACCATCCATAACAACAGGTACATCTAACCCGTGCCAATGAACACTAGTTGGTTCAGATAGTTTATTATAAACCCTAAAGTTAACATAATCACCGGGACAAACTTGAATAGTTGGTCCTGGTGTGCTTCCATTGTATCCCCAAGCTTTTATAAATAATCCTGGGAGCAGTTCTCTCTCAACTTCTTCAGCCACTAACTCAAAATACTTAACTCCTTTTATCTCCTTATAAGGAAGGTTATGAAGATCAGGCGTTATGACCATTAATCAACTCTCCTAAATATTATTTTCATTTATTATTATATGTTAGATTATAAATCATTGGTACAGAATCCTATTGTATATAAATTTATAAATTATTCTTCATATTTCCTTCACAATCTTAAAATATAATAAAGTCACTGAGAGGAGAGATGATAATAATGATGTTTTTACCGTTAGTAATTCTAACTATTTTTATAGTTCTTTATGTAAGTCCTTCTGAGAATAATCTAAACTACAGAAAAGTCAGAAGGTCTGATAGTGCATTAGACATTTTAGGCAGAAAATACGCTAATGGGGAAATCTCTGAAGATGAGTATTTAAAGAGAAGATCCATATTAAATAGTTAAATATTAATTTTATAAATAAATCCCCCCCTTCTATGGAGTGTTTACTTAAGAGTAGATACTCTTTTTTTCTTCATATAATCTTTACATATAAGTGATAATATTATTTAATAATTAATATCTCTTTAATGAAGGAGTTGATTATAATAAGCGATTTTACAATTCGATTTTATCAAATTCTTAATATTTTAAGTCAAAGTATTAGTACACCTTTAATTGAATTAAGTAAGGATACAAGTATTCCTATGATATCAGTATTCTTACTTGGTGTTTTAGGCTCTACAGCTCCCTGCCAAATCACTACTAACTTAGGAGCTATAGGTTATCTTTCAAAAGATTCAAATGATAAAAAGAAAATTATTAACAATACCGTATGGTATATTTCTGGTAAACTAGTTATGTTCTTGTTATATGGTATTTTAATAGCGGTATTTAATATTCAGTTACAGCAAACCTCTATACCAGTATTTAAATTCACAAGGAAGTTTATAGGCCCTTTGGTTATTCTTATTGGTCTATATATTCTAGGTGTTATTCATTTAAGAGGTTCCTTAGGTAATTCTTTATCCTATAGAATTGAAAAGTACCTTAATAACAATAATAAATTTAATTCTTCTTTTATTCTAGGTGTTGTTTTCTCGCTTGCATTTTGCCCAACACTATTTTGGTTGTTCTTTGGATTAGCAGTGCCAATTACCATAAAAGCCTCCGGTGGATTTTTATTGCCTGTAATCTTTGCTGTAGGTACAACAATACCAATGCTTATAATAATCTTTTTATTGCTTTTAGGTAAAGGTGATGGTAAATCCTCAGTAAAGCTAGTAAGAAAACTTCAGAACTTCTTGAGAATTTTGGGTGGTTTGATTCTTTTAGCAATTGGTTTTATAGACACCTTAATATATTGGTTTTAGTTATGCCTTAAATTGATAAGTAATAGAAGATATTTATTTTTTCCATTACAAAAACACAATATCCTAGCTTTAACACTAGAACATTGTGTTTTTAAAATTAGGTATTATTTTATTTAGAAACCACCCATCATATTATTGTAAGTTCTACTGTTTGCTCCCCTACCAGGTATGGACCCCATTGAATTATGCATCTCAACCATACCTTCTCTACCTATGGACTCCATCATTTGAGCCATATAACCATATCCATTATTTTTCATAATTTCAATCATCTTATCATAATCTTCCTGTGATAGAGTATTCATATAGTCATTCATTGCATCAAAATCCCCAGTTTGCATATATCTAGCTGCATCTTTAAAACCATTATCTCTCATTATATTAGTCATATTCTTATAAACATCTTTAGATTGGTTATTGGCGCTATTTTCATTATACTTAGCAGTATCGATATTACTATTTATTTTTACAGCACTACTGTCCACTGTTTTTGAGACTGTATTAATAATATTTTCTTTTTCCTTAGCTTGATCATTTACTTTAACGGTGCTGGTATTACTACTTGTCTGTCCATCATTTTTAAGTGATATATTCCCATTATCTATAATTACTGGGTTAGTATTATCATTAGTATTTACTGCTGCAATTTGCTGATTTGCCTTAAAGCTATCATCAACACCTTTTGCAAAGGCAACTCCTCCTATTGTTCCTGCAGAGATTACTACTGCACTCAGCACAGCTAATATTGAATTTTTCATAACATTTCCTCCTATAATTTTAAATTAGATTTTTAATATTGGTCTTTTTTATCTATCTTAAACTATTTCATTGTTAAAGTATTTCTCATTGCTTTATATTGCTCCTCATTTATTTCACCAGATGCAAATCGCTTGTTTAACAATTGTAATGAATCACCATTTTTAATTGAGCTATCATTAGTGATAATTTTATAAACAGCAAAAGCAGCCAAAACCATTACTACGATGGATATAAATCCAAATACGCCTCCTCCCATCATATTGTAACCATATCCCCCCATCATATTTCCATATCCGTATCCCATCATTTTATCTATCTCCTTTCATTTGTTTGTCTCTGTGCTTATATAGTAGTCTAGAATTGTGGAGTAATTATGAAGCTATAAAAATATATTTTATTTTTATGTTCACTTTTCTATTTTTCAAATTAATCAATGATCGTTTCTACAATACTTATTTATGTATAATTAATAATCCATAATCAAACTCAATTTACTTCCATAATATGTTAACAATTTATTTACCTTTTTCTCAATTCTCTTCATATAATCCACATATCTATTTTATATACTTTTATTATTGTCTATAAAAATAAACCTTTTTAACTATCAGTTACATATTGGGAGGTTGTCTATGAGCATTAGGAAAGAAAAATTTAAAGTGTACGAAATGACCTGTACATCTTGTGAAAATCGGGTTGAAAAAGCTTGTAAAAAGGTAGGTGGTGTGCTAAATGCAAAGGCTAGCTATAGTGGACAATTTGCAGAAGTTGAATACGATGATGAATTATGCAGTATAAATAAAATTAAAACTGCGATTAAGTCTGCTGGATACACTACAGAAAGTTCAAATGACTATAAGTTTATGGGAATACTTATAGTAGTCGCTGCTATTGTACTTCTTGGTATAAACACTAGTGGTTTTGATATGGAAGCAAAACTGAAAAACGCTTCTTATGCTGTTTTGTTTGTAGTTGGTATGCTTACATCAATTCATTGCGTGGGTATGTGCGGCGGTATAATGCTTTCACAAAGCTTATCAAAGGAAAGCAAGAATAAGTTTGAAGCCATGGAACCCGCAATTTTATATAATATAGGAAGAGTTGTATCTTACACTATATTAGGTGGTATAATTGGTGCCCTTGGATCAGTGTTTACTCTTTCAATTACCGCCCAAGCAGGTATGCAAATATTTGCAGCAGTATTTATGATAATGATGGGCTTTAATATGGCTGGATTCAGTATATTTAGAAAATTTAGCATTAAACTTCCACATGCCGCATGCAAAGTTAAAAATAAATCTGGTTCTCCTTTTATAGTTGGACTTTTAAATGGGCTTATGCCTTGTGGACCGCTTCAAACAATGCAGCTGTTTGCATTAGGTACAGGCAGTGCTGTTAAAGGTGCGTTGTCTATGTTCATGTTTGCTATAGGAACAGCACCATTAATGCTTACCTTTGGAGCTATTTCAGGGATATTAAGTAAAGGTTATACAAAAAAAATTCTTAAATTTAGCGGTGTACTTATTATAGTTCTTGGTCTTATTATGGGAAATAGAGGCCTAGCTCTAACGGGAATGAGTATTAATCCATTAACTTATATATCTAACTATTTAGCTAGTTCAGATAATACAGGAACTACAGAGAATAATAAAACTTCATCCTCTTCTTCAAATGCAAATAAAGCAATCCTAAAAGATGGTGTACAAGTTTTGAATATGACTGCTAGTGGTAGAGGATACACCCCTAATGTTTTATATGTACAAAAAGGAGTCCCTGTTAAATGGGTAGTTAATGCAACTCAGCTAACTTCATGTAATAATGCTATAGTAATTCCTTCTCTAAAGAAACAACAAAAGCTTAAGAGTGGTGAAAATATAATAGAGTTTACTCCTGGAGATAAGGATCTAAGTTTTAGCTGCTGGATGGGAATGATACGTGGTACTATTAAGGTTGTAGATGATCTCGGCTCCGTGGCTTCTTCAAGCAGCAGTTCTTCTGATGGACCATCTGAGCAATCTAAGCCAAGTATTTATGGCAATGATATTAGTAAGGTGCCTACTGATAGATTAGTAAAAAAAGCACAAGTTTCAAAAAATAATCAAATCATAAAAATAAAAGGAACTGGTTATGAATTAGAACCTCTGATAATTGTAGTTAATAAGGGAATAAATACTAAGATGTCCCTGGACTTAACTTCTTTTGATTATTATGATAGCGACTTTTCTATAGTAGATGCAAATACTGGAGCTATTGTAAAGGAGTTTACCGGAAAGAAAGGTATAGTTGATATTGACTTTACTATAAATAGTTCAGGAGTATATGCACTATTAGTTAATCAAGATTTATTAGGAGTAGTTGAAGCTGTTGATGACATAAAAACTGTGAATCTTGAAGAAGTTAGAAACAAGTATATAAGATGAAGATCCCCATAAATATTTAAATAAATATTTCTAAAAAGACATGTATTGATTTGTAAGATATGCATGTCTTTTCAACTTTATTTTTAAAATACTCATCCCTGTGATGGGTAACTTTACCTAAGTCATCTTCACATTATCTACATAAATATATCTTATAATAGTCAATAAATATACTAAAACAAACATACACAAAATGCACAATACACACACATCCTTAGTTAATTTAACTGTAGAGCAAAAAGCCTATTTTAAGTGAGGTGATAACAATTAAATAATATAAAAAGCCTGAGGTATCAGGCTTTTTATATTATTTAGATATACGTATTCGTTCTATATTTATATTGTCTTCATAATTCCTCCACAATTCGATATTATACTATAAGTACAGTCAGTTAGTTAATCACCCATCCTTACATTAACTAATTGAAAATTGTTTTTTTCAAAGATATATCCCCAAACCCAATTTTATTTAAAGAAGTCTGTTTCACAAAACAGACTTCTTTTATTTTCATAGTACTCATTTCCAGTAAAATCCTAGTATAAAAATCCCTCTCTTCATATTGTCTACATAATTCTAGTTTATAATTCTATTATCGTTGAGATTTATTTTCAAAGTATCTCATTAATAATATTAAACTATAAAAGCCTAATGCTTTTGCAGCGGAGGATATATACTTGGGGTGAATCATATTTATGTAGGGAAATCCTCTTCCCGAACCCGTCAACTAACTTCGCAGGCTCAAAGGAGGAAAAACATATGAACAAAAGATTTATTACCTATTATTTATTAACGCTGAGCTTAACTGTACCTTCCCAATTAGCGTTAAGAAATCTTCAAACTGTTTCTGAAACCAAACCAGTTGAGTACGTATCAGCTAAACAGGATACTCAGATGATTGAGGATAATTTATTATTAACTCAGCAACAAAAAATATTAGAGGAAAAGAAACAAGAAGAAACTAATGTGAAGGAATCTACCCTCGCCACAGTAGCTGTAAACTCAGTTTCTACAAATAAAGAAGTTAAAACTACACCTTCTTTATCAAGAGGAGGCACAGGCTTAACTAAGCCTCAAGCTCAAAGTAAAACCACTGAAAAACCTGCAGAAAAAAAGCAGCCTGTTAAACAAACTACTGTAAGCAATAGCACTGCTCAAAAGAAACAAAGTACATATTCTTCAAATGTAGAGCTTGTTGATTGGTGGAAAAGTGGACGAACTGTTTTCTCTGTTGGAACAGTAGCTGAAATTAAAGACGTTTATACAGGAAAAACTTTTATGGCTAAAAGAACTATGGGCACTAACCATGCCGATACCGAAACTTTAACTAAGGCAGATAGTGATATAATAAAAAGCATATGGGGTGGATTTTCATGGGCTAGAAGACCTGTAATCCTAACTATAAATGGTAAGAGATATGCTGCTTCTATGAGTGCTATGCCCCATGCTGGTTTAGATTCACAGCCAGCTTATGCTGTAGTTAATAACCGTTCTGATGGATATGGCAGAGGTGAAAATCTTGATGTTATAAAAGGAAATGGCATGGATGGACATTTTGACATACATTTTTTAAATAGTACACGTCATAAAGATGGACAAGAAGATTCTCAGCATCAGGCTGCTGTATTAAAAGCAGCAGGAAAATAAATATAGATATATAGTAAATAATAATCCTAGTTATTTTTATTGCTAGGATTATTTTAGTATTTGTAGAATATAAAACTGGAGATTGATGAAATGCAGATTATAACAAATATACTCATTAAATACGGTATACTTGGAATTGCAATTGCTGGATTTTCCGAAGCCGTTTTGTTACCAATGCCTATGGAATTTATATTTATACCTATTGTTTTATTAGATACATCTAAAGCACTTTTACACTCTATTACATTAATAGTATTTTCTGCCTTCGGTTCCATAGCTGGATACTATGCAGGAAAATTGTTAGGCACTCCTCTATTAAATAAGTTAATTTATAAGGATAAGTTTAATAAAATTAAAGAAATGTACTCTAAAAATGCATTCTTAACTATTTTGACTTCATCCTTTACACCAATACCCTATGAAGCCTATGTTATATCTGCTGGTGCGTTCAATATTAATTTATCAGTATTTATGACTGCCTCAATTTTAAGTAGAGTTATAAGGTACTTACCCCAAGGTATTCTTATATACATATTTGGAGATGCAATTTTAGCATATATAAAAAGCTACACTCTATTTGCAGGGATGTTAGTATTCATGCTATTCCTTGTATTTAAATATTATTTTAAAATGAAGAAAAGTTCCAAAAGCTAAAGCTTTAAAGAGGATAGAATTATTATAAAACCATAAAAAGAGCACTGATATCACTATCAATGCTCTCAAAAATTATAGTATTTCTATTCCTACAACCTCATAGCCTGCATCATCTATTGCAAATTTAATATCCTTATCTTCAATATCTACAGTTGCTTCTATTATTGCTGTTTTTGATGCCAAGTTAACCTCAACATTAGTTACTCCATTAAGTTCACTCAATGCCTCCTTAACATGATTTACGCAATGTCCACAGCTCATTCCTTCAATTAATATCTTCTTTTTCATTTTGGTTCCCTCCATTTAGTTATATTTATTTAAAACAACTATATAAGAAGATAAGAAGTTATCTTCTTATATAGTCAATTATTTATATAATTACTTCGCAGGTTTAAAGCCCTTCAATCTTAAAGCATTTAATAAAACTGAAACTGAGCTAAAGCTCATGGCAGCTGCTGCAATAATTGGATTTAATCTTGGACCGCCAAAGATGTACAGTATTCCCATTGCTACCGGTATTCCAAGGGTATTGTAAGCAAATGCCCAGAATAAGTTTTCTTTTATATTTAATATAGTCTTCTTACTTAGTTGAATTGCAGTTGGCACATCCATTAAATCACTTCTCATAAGAACTATATCTGCTGATTCCATAGCAACGTCTGTACCTGAACCTATTGCTATACCAATATCTGCTTGAGCAAGTGCTGGCGCATCGTTTATACCATCACCAACCATGGCAACCTTCTTGCCTTCTGCTTGAAGTTTTTTAACTTCATTTGCTTTATCCTGTGGAAGGACTTCTGCTAAAATTCTGTCTATTCCAACCTGCTTAGCTATAGCTTCTGCAGTTCTCTTATTATCACCAGTAATCATGGCAACTTCTATACCCATCTTGTGCAGCTGTTCAATTGCTTTCTTGCTGTTTTCTTTAACAGTATCTGCAACAGCTATTATACCAGCTATCTTATTGTCTATAGCTACGTACATTGGAGTCTTGCCTTCTCCTGCAAGTTTATGTGAAGTCTCTTCTAGATTTTCCAGTGATATATTGCTTTCAACCATAAGTTTTCTGTTACCTAATAGAATATCTTTACTATCTATTTTAACTTCTATTCCATGCCCTGGTATAGCCTTAAAGAAATCAAGTTTCTTAAACTCAAGCTCTTTTTCTTCAGCACCTTTAACTATAGCTTCTCCAAGAGGATGTTCCGACCCCTTTTCTGCTGATGCGGCTAATTGCAATAATTCATTTTCTGTTATACCATTTGTAACTACTATATCTGTTACCTTTGGTTTTCCTTCTGTGATTGTACCTGTTTTATCAAATACTATTGTCTTTACCTTATGAGCAGTTTCAAGTGCCACACCACTCTTTATTAAAACACCATACTCTGCACCCTTTCCTGTACCAACCATAATTGCTGTTGGTGTTGCAAGTCCTAAAGCGCATGGGCAGGCAATAACAAGCACCGATATAAATATTGTTAAAGAAAATACTCCTGTTTCTCCACCAAACCAATACCAGGCAGCTGCTGAAAGAACAGCAATTGATATAACCACTGGAACAAAGTAACCTGAAATAATATCTGCCATTTTAGCAATTGGAGCTTTAGAACCTTGAGCATCTTCTACTAGTTTTATAATCTGTGCTAAGGCAGTATCTTTACCAACTCTAGTTGCTTTATACTTTATAGAACCATTTTTATTTATACTTGCACCGATAATCTTATCGCCAATATTCTTCTCTACTGGCATACTTTCTCCTGTAAGCATAGATTCATCAACAGAAGTGATACCTTCTACTACTTCACCATCTACAGGCATCTTTTCACCTGGCTTAACTACGATTATATCTCCTACTTCAACTTCTTCTATAGGAGTTTCAACTTCTTTACCATCTCTTATAATGATAGCTGTCTTAGGAGCGAGTCCCATTAGTTTCTTAATTGCCTCAGAAGTTTTCCCCTTTGTAACTGCTTCTAAATACTTTCCTAGAAGTATAAGTGTAATAATAACACCTGCTGCTTCAAAGTATAAATCATAGGCATAGTCTACGTTACCGCCATATATTTGTATTATAGCAAAAATACCATATAAAAATGCTGCTGAAGTACCTATGGCTATAAGAGAATCCATATTAGGACTACCTTTAAACAAAGACTTAAATCCTACTGTAAAGAACTTATATCCAGCTACTATAACAGGTAATACAAGGATTAATTGTATCATCCCAAAATTTCTAGAATTTTTCATAGGGTCTATAATATCAGGTAAATGGAAGCCTAACGGTTCACCAAACATATGTCCCATAGTTATAACTAAAAGTGGAACTGTGAAAATTGCTGATATAACAAACTTCTTCCAAAGAGTCTTTATTTCTCTTTCTTTTCTTTCCTTATCAGCATCTACGGTAGTTTCTTCCTCTAAAGCCTTATAACCTGCCTTTTCTACGGCTTTCTTTATATCTGATATTCTTACTTTTAAAGGGTCATAGCTGATATTTAATTTTTCAGTTGCAAAGTTAACATTAGACTCCATAACACCATCAAGCTTCTTAGTAACTCTCTCAATAGTTTTAGCACAGGCTGCACAAGTCATACCTTGTATTTTAAGCGTTTTAGCACTAGACTCAACTATAGCCTTATATCCTGCTTTTTCAATAGCAGTCTGAATATCTCCTAAGGATACCTTTGTTTCATCAAAGTTTATATTAAGTTTTTCAGTAGCAAAATTAACATTTGCCTCAGTAACTCCTTGAAGTTTCTTGGATGCTCTCTCCACTGCCTTTGCACAAGCAGCACAGGTCATCCCCTCTATCTTAAGACTCTTTTCCAATCTTAATCCCTCCTGTATTCTTTAATAGTACGTAAAGATTATTAATCTTTACGCCTCCTAAAATAAATTATTTATTTTTATTAAAACCTTTGTTACTAATGTTTGTAGTTTTATTTAAATCGCAACAATCAAGTTTACCAGCGCCAAAGGTTTTATTATTTTCTTCTTCAATTTTTTTAATAAGCTTTTTTAGAAACTTAAACATATAATCGCCTCTTTTAAATCTATTTATGAATAATCTTTTCTAAAATATCTATTATTTCATCTATTTTTTCTTCACCTTTATCGTGTATTACAGCTTCTTTTACACAATGGTGTATATGCTGTTTTAGTATTAGCATATTGGCTTTCTTTAAAAGGGCTTGTGCTGCAATAATTTGATTTGATATATCGACACAGTATCGCCCTTCTTCAATCATCTTGATAATACCTTCAATTTGACCTTTTGAGGTTTTAAGTGACACCAAAGCTTTATTTCTTTCTTCGTTCATAATTTCTCCTTTACTAGTTTCGCTATTGTAATTATAAAAATATTTTACCTATTATTAGAGAATTTAATAATTTATTATTTAACCACCCCACATGGCGGGGGAGGTTAAATAATAAATAAAAAAGAACTTATTTCTTAATGTCATATATCTTTACTATTTGATCTGGATTTGCTCCCATTCCCATATCATCACTACTTGCTTCTTTAAAAACCCAACCACTACCTTCAAGCTTGTTTAGATCTAATCCTGCTTTAACTAATGGTTCAGCCTTTAAAACGAATATCATGTCAGCATCATTTAAACCTAGCTTCTCAGTCCATTGTACTTCATTACCATCACCCAGTTTTAAGCCAAAGTGTTTCTGATCCTCATGATACTTTATCATTTCTGAATTTGCTTTAAGAAGTCTTCTCATAGAATCCTCTGATCCGCTTGAGGTTTCTTTTTTATCACTAACATTGTATGGCTTTATCAAACGATTAGGAAGTTCTTTTCCCATATCATCTTTTCCTGCTGGCTCATACAGCCATTCACTTTTATCTAACTTGTTCACATCTAATCCTGCTTTAACTAACGGATCTGCAAGCATTACCATAGCAAAGTCTGCTTTGTTTGCGGACATATCCTTGCTCCATTCAAACTTTTCTCCTGTAGGAAGCTCAAATCCCCAATGTTTAAGTGACTCATGAAACCCCTTTTTATCAGGATAAGCCTTAACTATTTCATTTATAGCGTTAAGTGCATTATCGGCTTCTTTACTTCCAGTTACTTTTCTGCTGCATCCAGCAAAAGATATCAGCATTGCTGTAGAAATAGTTAATGCAAGTATTTTCTTTTTACTATTCATAAAATTATATCCCCCCCTTGTATGTATTTTATTGCTTTACACATACAATAATAATCAAATCTTATGAAGACTGTATGAAGAAATAAATAAATTCAAATATTTTTTATTTCTTCATACAATTTCTAGTTAAAGTTTCTTACTATTAACCTTGTACAAAATAAAATACAAATACAGAAATAGCAATTAGAGTAATTAAATATACTGCCAAAGTGCTTGATTTTATTTCGTTTACTTCTAGCTTCTCAACTATATCTCTATTTCTACCTAGAAGCACTTTATACACGATTAATGCAATAACTATTAAAATCAGACTTAATATGTGTGAAATCGAAAATGGACCCCATACAACAGGATTTATTCTGAAGAATTCAACTATACCTCTTATTATTGGAAAAGCAATTAAATAAATTATGAATAGCTCTCCCTCAAACCTCTTCTTATAACTTCTCTTCCATAGTATTACAAATAATATATAATCCAAAACAAACTCATATACTTGTGCTGGATGCAATACTTGTCCATTGTAATTGATAGCCCATGGCATTATATTAGCCATAGGTTTACCGAAAACATCACATCCTACTCTACCTATACCTTGTGCAAGCGGAAGAGCCATAACTGTAATATCTGCAAGTTTTAAAAATGATATCTTACTTTTTCTTGAGTATATATACCCTGCTAAAATTGCTGCAAAAATACCTCCATGTATAGATAATCCTCCTTCATCTATTTTTATAATTTCAGAAGGGTTATTAAAATAGTAGGATGGATTATAGAATAAGATATAGAAGAGTCTTGCTCCTATAACCCCAGATACTACAACTATCATTATTAAATTTAGCATTGTGTCTTCATTTATTCCTCGTTTTTCTGCTTGCTTAATTGCAAATATACTGCCTGCAATTATACCTAAGGCTATCATTACTCCAAAAAAGTATATATGAATTGGTCCAAAACTAATAAGTTCTTTCATCACTTAACTTCCTTTCATCAATTATTTATTTCTTTATCAAAACTAATAATAAAAATGCTGCCTTTACCTTCTTCACTTTTTACATCAATAGTCGCATAGTGAAGTTGTAAAATATTTTTTACAATTGTTAATCCAATACCACTACCTTCAATTTGCTGTCGGCTCTTATCTCCTCTATAAAGTCTTTCAAATATAAAAGGTAAATCTTCTTCCTTAATACCTATACCACTATCTTTTATTTCTACTATAAATTTTTTATCGGTACTAGAAAGATTCACATAAACTGTACCATTCTCTCCAGTAAATTTAATTGCGTTGGATAGCAGATTAATAAATACTTGTTTTAACTTATCCTTATCTCCAGTTATAAGATATTTTTCATTTGGCTCTGCTTTATAAGTTAATTTAACCTTTTTATTTTTTGCAGACACATAAAATTCTTTGCTTATATCATCAATTATTTCATCTAAGAACACTGATTCAAAATTTAGTTTTATGCTCTCAGACTCAAACTCTTTTAACACATTTAGATTATTTAATAGTCTACCAAATCTAATTACTTCTTCATTGAGATAGTTTAATCTTTCTTGAGTAACTGGAAAAACTCCATCTAACATAGCCTCTAAGTTATTCTGCAGTACATTTAATGGCGTTCTAATTTCATGAGAGATATCAGAAACTAACCTTTTTCTAAGACTATCTTGGTACTTTAATTTCTCAGCAAGGATATTTACACTTTTTCTCAAATCTTCAAGTTCCTCAATATTGCTTTTCGTGCTAGATTTTGCATTAAAGTTACCTTTTGATAGATTAACAGACATACTTGACACCTCCTTTATCGGAATTGAAAATTGTTTTGAAAAATAAAGACTAATTGTAACTATAATAACAAGTGTTAATACACCACTTGCAATAATGCTTTTATTTATAGATACTTTGAAGTTTATATCTTCTTCAGATAGGAGAACAGATGAATACTGACCTATTTCTACATAACCTACTATCTTGCCATCAGATTTAATCTCAAAAGTTTTAGCATTATATATTCCTATATCTTTTTTAATCATCGTATTTAAATGTAGATTGTTTTTTATTTCATTATGGTCCATTCCCCAGATAGTTTTTTTATTGTTATCCATTAGAGTTAAGCAATAATTCCCCATATAGGCTTCATGCATCAGTTCAACACCTGAATCCTCAGTCCATTTTCCTTGTCTTTTATAAACCTCTTCAAAATAGACAACTATTCTTTCATATCTCTTATTTTGAGTATCTATCATGTATTGATTAAATTTATTGCTTATTGTTATATTCACGAACAAGGTAATTAATAAAATCGCTGCAATAGAGCATGTGAAAAATAGAATACTTAACCTTCTTCTTATTGTCTGCAATTAATTCTCACCACCAAATTTATAGCCTACCTTCATTACCGTAATTATATACTTAGGGTTCTTTGTATCCTCCTCTATCTTCTTACGGATATTTTTTATATGAACATCAATAGTTCTATCATATCCTTCAAAATCCATTCCAAAAACCTTATCTATTATCTGTTCTCTTGATAATACTTTACCTTTGTTTACTATAAGAAAGTATAATAAATCAAATTCGTTAGGGGTAAAAGGTACTTCTTCACCTTTTACTTTTACTATTCTTTTTTCATAGTCTATAGTTAAATTTCCATCATCAAAAATGCAATCAGAAGACTCATTTTCTACATTTAACCTTCTAAATAAAGCATTAACTCTTGCTGTCAACTCCCTTGGACTAAAAGGTTTAATGAGGTATTCATCAGCACCAATATTCAAACCTTCTATCCTGTCATCTAAAGCTGCTTTTGCTGTGAGCATAAAAATATGCACGTTCGATGTTTGACGTATTATTCTGCATACTTCCTCCCCACTTATATCTGGAAGCATCAAATCCAAAATAACTAAATCAAAATCCATTGATTTGAATATTTCTATACCTTTTAATCCTTTGGTAGAAGAATAAACCTTATAACCTTCCTTTTCTAGATATGCTTTCAACACATCTGAAACGCTTTGCTCATCCTCAATAATAAGTATATTGTTCATCACTATATCACCTCTTACTAGATATTGTTAGTATTTAAAATATCAAAGTAATTTATCATTTGTTTTTAATTATGGTGTTATTATAGCAACTTAATTTAAAGATAATATGAAGATTTATAATATATATTTGTGAATATTGTCTAAAAACAAAAAAATAAGAAACAGATTTAAATCTGTCTCTTATCTACATATCCCCCCAACACTATTTATATACCTTGCTCTCATTCTCTAACTAAATATTTCTTGTTCTTCTTTTAAATCTTTCTCTGCACTCTTAATATCATTTTATATGTTTATAATATTCCTTTTATTGTTTTCTATCTAATCCATAAGTTCTTCAGTTTAATTATCTACTGAACTTTCTTTTAGACTTTCCATCGCTGCAGCAATCACATTTACCTGATGACTTTTTCCTAAAGCTATTAAAAAGAGTATAAGCGGCAACCCCAACTAAAATAATAGTTATTACAACTTCAATAGTAATATTTGACACCCCCAAATACAATATCTAAACTATCTAATTATATAAGGACACACCTATATATTATTAGTTTACTTATCTAAGTATTGTATCAATAAAATATGTAGAATATATAAAGATTTCTTATCTTTATATGGATAGTAGATACTCTTTCAAATATACTATGATTTAGATAAAAGTATTTTTCTCAGGTAATTATAAATTCTCCATAATAGCCTTAAAGTTCTCCAGTGCAGCCTCTAAATTCTCTATAATATCATTAGCTAATACATCTGGATCAGGCAAATTATCTAAGTCAGCTAAGCTCTTATCCTTTATCCAAGTTATATCAAGGTTAGTTTTATCTCTCTCAATAATCTGCTCGTAGGTAAACTTTCTCCATCTTCCTTCTTGATTCTTTTCAGCATCCCAGAGCTCTACTCTGTTATATCTATTTTCAGTATTATAGCATTTTATAAAATCACTTAAATCCTCAAGCCTTAACGGATTTTTCTTTAAAGTAAAATGTATATTAGTTCTAAAATCATATACCCATATTTCTCTAGTCCATGGGTCCTTACTCGCAGGCTTGTTATCAAAGAAAATAACATTAGCCTTTACGCCTGGCTTATAGAATATGCCTGTTGGAAGTCTTAATATTGTATGCAGATCTGTTGTTTCAAGAAGTTTCTTTCTAATAGTTTCACCAGCTCCACCTTCAAATAAAACATTATCCGGAACAACTACAGCTGCTTTTCCATCAATTTTAAGCAATGTTCTTATATGCTGAACAAAGTTAAGCTGCTTGTTGCTTGTAGTAACCCAGAAGTCCTGACGATTATAGGTTAGGTCATCCTTCTCCTGTTCCCCCTCTTCGTTAGTAAAAGTCATACTGCTCTTTTTACCAAAGGGTGGATTTGCAAGAACATAATCAACTCTAAGACCTGTATCAGATATAAGTGCATCTGCTGGAGATATAAAGTTATCACTATCTATATCACCTATATTATGAAGAAACATATTCATCAAAGCCAATCTTCTTGTATTGGCAACTATTTCATTGCCGAAGAAAGTTTTATATTTAAGAAAATGCTTCTCATCTTTATTCAATTTATTCTTTGCAATGTGATCATAAGCTGCTAGAAGAAATCCACCAGTACCGCAAGCAGGGTCACTAATTGTCTTCATTGGCAGTGGATTTACACATTCAACTATTGCCTTAATAAGTGCTCTCGGAGTAAAGTACTGTCCAGCCCCGCTTTTTGTATCCTCTGCATTCTTTTCTAAAAGACCTTCATAAATCTGTCCCTTTATATCAGTACCCATTATGCTCCACTGCTCTTTATCTATCATGTCTATCAATCTGTAGAGCTTCGCAGGGTCCTGTATCTTATTTTGTGACTTTGTAAATATTTGTCCCAGAATTCCCTTAGAAACACCAAGGCTTCGAAGAAGTTCATTATAATGAGTTTCAAGCTCTGCTCCACTTTTATCAGTTAAGGTTTCCCATTTGTATTTATCAGGTATAGTAAGTGCTCTATTATATGGAGGTTTTGAAAACTCATCTGCAAGCTTTAAAAACAATAGATATGTTAGCTGCTCCAAATAATCTCCATAGCTTACGCCATCATCTTTTAAAACGGTACAAAATCCCCAAACCTTGCTAATTATGCTTGATGTATTATTTTCAGTCATTGTAGTTCCATCCTTTACTTTCTTTAATATTATAGATTTTTAAGCAATTATTAGTTATCCTTCAATTAGTTTTTTGATTCATCATTAGAATCTTGAAGAACAAGTTTACCTTCAAAAGCCTTCTTTAATATACTCTGCTTCAATGCTTCCGCTTTTCTAACACTTTCATCTATAACATATTGTATATTATCACATTGAGATAGCCTCGATTCTATCGCCTCTATTACCACTTCTTGTTCTTGTACAGAACATATAGGAATAATTAAATCCTTCAACTCATTAGAATTTATATTGTTAACTCCACTTGTTGATTTAGCCTTATCCTCTATTTGCTTTCTAAGAAATCCTGAATTTAGAGCATATAGTAAATATTTTGGATTAACTATATTAGTCTTTGGTCTCAATCTTATTAAATATCCAGCGTAAAATAAGTGCTCATCAACTTTTCTAACCAATGCACTCTTTCCAACTAAACTTATACTTCCATTTGATCTAATTGTGAGTACATCCCCTTCCCTGAGCTGGTATTTATCAAAATCTTCTTCATCAAACTCTGCATACTTTAAATCATTGGTGTCTATATAAATATCGCCTATATTAGGTATTCTTAGCACTGGTGTTTTTGTAACTTCATAATTGCACTTTTTAGAAGTACCATATTTAGGCTGTTCAATACACTCCTCCATCCTTACTAGCATCCACTGCTCTGGAAGCTTAGGTACTTCTATTAAATCATTTATACTTAAACTTTCCAATGATAAATCTTTTTTATCTCCTCTATATTTAATTAACAAATTTTCAAAAGATGGACTTATATTATGTTGACTTCTCCAGTTTTTAGTAAAACCCCCTTCATAAGCACTTTTTAGAATAGCATAATGATACACCTCAAGTTGCTTATATATAACGGCTAAACCATCTAACCCCTTTTCAATTTCACTAAAAAGCTCTGAAATTTTATCAACAATACGTTGTTGTTCATCTATCGGAGGTATAGGGAAATCATAATTCCACAATAAGCTTGGGTCTACATGAGGTGTTCCCGTTCCTTTTGCTCTAGTGTTTATCTCTAGAAACTTGGATTGTAAAAAATAGTAGGCATATTCATTGAGTATGCCAGGAAAATTCAATTTAACTAAGGTACTTCCAACAGCACCTTTTATAGCTTTTCCAACATAGCCCGACCTAGAGCCATCCCACACCATCAAGAAGTCTCCGTCTTCACAAAATACACAATTTTCTCCGTCTGTGTATTCGTCAATTTCATTCTTTTCAAAGGCTTTTATATTAACATAGGGAATATTAAATTCATCTGTTTTAACTTTAGAAAGCTTCTTAGGCTTCTTACCCTTTTGAGTAATTGCATAATCACCTAGTTTAATAACCTTCCATCCACTAGGTAATGCATTTATTAAGTCTTCATTCATCCTACGACACCAATCCTTCATTAAGTTCATCAACTATTTCATGCATTTTTTTCCCAAATAACTGCCACATCTTACCCAAACCACCTTTAGCATCAAAAGGCTCGTAGTCAAAATCATCTACATCCATATGAAAGGAAGTAGCAATTTGATCCTTGACCATACGAAGCCATTCCATCTGCTCCTCAGTAAACTTTAATACCCCAGCCTGCTTCTTAAATACCCAATCCTGAAAGTTTTTATTAACTACTTTATCATAAGGAGTTAATACTTCATCTATATTGGTTATTCTACGAATCAAAGAAACCAAAGCAACCAGCTCATCCTTAGGGCTGTCTCCATTTACTTTTTCCAGTGCCTCATATGCCTGCCATACTCTTAGTGGTGCTAAACTTGGCTTATCTTCCTTAATCTTTTCAAGCAGCTCCTTCACCATCGAAAAGGTTACTTCTCTTCTCCTATAAGGCTGATTATAAAAGATTTGAAGTGCAGTTATTTCATCTTTGTTTTCCTGTATATATGCTTTAAAACTTTCTACTAATTCAATTGATTTATCTTTGGCCTGTTTATCCCAGCCTGCAAATTCAACTTTATCAATATTTATACTGTCTATAATCTGTTCATGTGCTTTTCTTACATTCTCTATAAATTCATTTAATTCTCCATTGAACACACTAGCAGCTGCATCTACTAGCTTTTCCTTAACTTCTTTAAGCTGTTCACTGGTTGGTTCATCATTATCCTTTATATCAAATTCAGCTCTAGCCTGTTTCTCTATTTTATCAGGATCATAAGCATTCAGTAAGTTCTTTACAATCTGATTTAGTGTTACCCCATCAGTCTTTTCCAATAATTTTTTCTGCTCTTTTTCAGTTAGCTGTTTATCAAGCCTCGATAATCTGCTTGCTAAAGTTGAATAAAGTTCCTCACCCTTTGCGCCAACTGTCACTGCATTCAATAAGTCCTTAAGAGGTACCGAAGGCTTTTTATCAAGCGGCCTGCTATCTGTTTTTAAGCTTTTAGTTACACCTATAGCATCAACTATTACAAAGTGATCTTTTGCAAAGTTTGCTGATGGAGTTACCTTTTTCAAATCATCTAAATTAATAGTTCTTGTGCCTCTACCCTTCATCTGCTCAAAATAATTTTTACTTCTTACACCTCTCATAAAAATTAAACATTCCAGAGGCTTAACATCAGTTCCTGTAGCAATCATGTCTACAGTTACAGCTATTCTAGGATTATAGTTATTTCTAAATTGCGCTAGAACAGATTTAGGATCTTCTTCAGCTTTGTAAGTAATCTTCTTACAAAAATTATTACTTTCTGCAAACTCTTCTCTTACAATTTGAATAATATCATCAGCATGACTATCAGTCTTTGCAAATATAAGTGTTTTAGGAACCTCTTTTCTGCCGGGAAATATTTCAGGCAATCTTTCTTTAAAAGTTTTGATAACTGCTCTAATTTGACTTGGATTTACAACTTCATCATCAAGCTTTTGAGAAGTATATTGAATATCTTCATCAAGCTGCTCCCATCGTTTTTTCCTTGAAAGCTTTTCTCTGTGGTCAACATATTGGCCTTTCCAAATAACCGATCCTTTTTTAGTAATTTCAGTATCAATTACAAATATGTTATAGCCAACATTAACTCCATCAGCTACTGCATCTTCATGGGAATATTCACTAACAACATTTTGATTAAAAAAACCAAAGGTCCTATTATCAGGAGTTGCTGTTAATCCTATTAAATAGCTATCAAAGTAATCCAGTACTTGTTTCCAAAGGTTGTAAATGCTTCTATGACATTCATCTATAACAATAAAATCAAAATATTCTATTGGTATCTTCTTATTATAAACTACAGGGTTGGGCTCCTTAGGTACAAAGCTATATTCTCCCGGATTTGTTTCCTCTGAAGACTCATCTAAGTCTTCCCCTTTTAATATGGAATAAAGTCTTTGTATAGTACTAATACATACCTGACTATCCGATGATATATAGCTTGACTTAAGCCTCTGAACATTATAAAGTTCAGTAAACTTCCTATTATCGTCGTTAGGCATATACGCCATAAACTCTTGCTCAGCTTGTTCACCTAAGTTCTTTGTGTCTACTAAAAACAGCACTCTTTTAGCTCCCGCAAACTTAAGCAGTCTATAAATAAAAGTTATCGCAGTAAAAGTCTTGCCTGAACCAGTTGCCATTTGAATTAAGGCTCTAGGTCTATTTTCCTTAAAGGATTTTTCAAGGTTTGTTATAGCATTAATCTGACAATCTCTTAAACCATCTAAGGCCAGTTTAGGCAAGTCCAATAACCTAGCTCGCAAATTTTTATGCTTTTTCAGCATATCCCTAAAATTTTCGGGCCTATGAAATGTAAACACTTCCCTTGATCTTGGCTTTGGATCTCTATAATCAGTAAATCTAGTCAGGGTTCCTGTACTTTCATACACAAAGGGGAGAGGCTCATTATCTAAGTATTTTAATTTGCTGTGAGCATATTCCCCTGATTGCTCTTCAACTGCAGTAAGCTTATAACCATCTTCCTCTTTCTTTGCCTCAATAACCCCCACAGGTTTTTTATCTATGAAAAGTATATAGTCTGCAGGACCTGCATCTGTCTGATATTCTCTTACAGCTACACCTAATCCCGCATATATATTTATTTTCTTTTTACTTTGAATTATCCAGCCACATTCTTTTAGCATGTTATCTATTTTATCTCTTGCAATCTGTTCTGGATTTTGATTCATAATAACCCTCCTGTATTTCTCCAATTAATTAAACAATTATTAATTGTTTATTATCCCATATATATCAAAATAAATTTATCTACAATAATATACAAAATAATTATACTATATATATAAAGTAACTTCTATAAACTCAATTGTATATTAATACTATTGTCCACTTTTTTCTATCATATACACTTTCATTTTTCTATTGAATAGCGGTAGAAGTTGAAGCAATATATAATCTAGAAAGTTTTTGTTTGAGGAATATTTTTGAGAAGATTATAAGATAAAATGTATTTTTTTCATACTTGGTAGTTTTGATTTATAGACCTCTTGCAGCATTCATTTTCTTTCTCTGAAACCACCTCACTTAATTAAATTTCTATAATATAATCGATTAAAATATCTTTATATATTTTATCATTAGCACTACCGTCAAAAAGATTAGAATTGTATTCTAAAAAGTAAACTCTATTATCTTCACTTGAGGTAAGCTTCTTTAAATTAATTCTTCCTGTTTCATTTGAAAAGGTGAAAAGTGTGCTTATCTTTTCATCTATTATTAATTTTAATCCTCTATTTAGATATGACAATTCATAAGGTTTACTTCCACTACATAAAATTTTTACATCACAAGCTTTAAATATTGATAGGCTAGAAATGTTTAGTACTCCTAAGTCAAATATATTAAAATTATAATCATCAGGAAACTGCTTATTCAAATAGTACTCTATACCTTTATGTTTAAAACAATTATCTGTTTCCTTTGAAAGGTCATGATATACTGCTATTTCTTTTAAATGCTCATTATTATTTGCTTCTGTGTAACTTACCATAGCACCTATCCCATGCAAATAATTAGCTAAGTTAAAAGCAGTTGTGGTTGTACCAACTCTACTTTGTACACCTGCAACTGCTATTTTTATATTCTTATGTTTAAATATATATTTTGATAAGCAGTTTGTATCATCAGCTACCCTGTAATCTTCAATTGTCATACCCTGTTCACTAACACATTTTAAAATTTGTTCTTTTATTTTTAAAACTGTTGTTGCTATTATAATGTTATAAACTTTTTCCTTAGTAAGTTTTTGTATAAGATTATCTTCTATCTGTAATCCTTCAGCAAAGATGATTATTCTTATATCATACATAGTTTTAAATGCAACTAAGGCTTCTATAAGTTCATTTTCATTATCTTTAATAGATTTTAAATCTACAGCTACATAACTATAATGGCTTAAGCTTCTCATATCATGAATAACAAACTTCTTAAGATAAAACTCTCCAGTTAATTTCTTTATTATAAATTCTTTTTCTTTTATTAGAAAATCAAATATGCCTATATTCTGGTTACTTGATAGGTAAAGAAGCATTTCTCTCACTCCCTTGAGTAATTTTAAAATCTGATGGCAATGTTATTGGCTCTCTTTGTGGCTTATAAGTAAATAACAGTACTATGCCTATAACCACAATAATAACGTAAACAAATAGCTCAATTAATAATTTCTTTTTCATTGTTTTCCTCCATCCTATTTGCTGATAATCCAAAATGGGCCGCCTGCCGAAGCTCCTTTATTTGTTTCGTTTAAGATGATAGATAAATCCCACACTTGTTCACTTCTTTTTCTGCTTACAGGATCAGCAACTAATATCTTTCCATCCTGTGTTACTCCTCTTAGCACTATGAAATGACCTGAGCTTGTAAAATGCCCTTTTGCCATAATTGCAATTATGAGTTTTCCTTGTGATAGTTCATCTACTAATTTTTGAGGCTCATTTTGCTTAACTCCTTCAACCTTTAAGCCAAAATGTTTTGCACCATCTGGAATTAAGCTGTGAAAAGAACCTGCACCTTCTAAGTAATATCCATTTTCATAAGCCCATTTGCTCATTTGAACAGGGTCAACTTTTTTATCTGTAAGACTTGAAACTACTATTGAAAGTGAAGTTGGTCCGCAGCCACTTCTTCCTATAGTTCCTGTTTTTCCGTAGGGTGTATCTTTCCATCTTGAATCTGCTTGATTATAATAAACAACTTCTGTTTTACCATCTTTAAATGAAACTCCAGAAAAGTCTAACCCACTGCTTTCTATATAGCTCTCATCATTTGGATTTACAAGCTGTTCATAGCTGTAACTGCTTGTTATGTCTTGAACGTAGTTTAATTCATTGCCTATAAAAAAGTGAGATATTGCTTGAAAAGGATTAGTCAGTATATAAACTAAAAAGGACAAAATTAAAAGCACCGCTATTAACGGTGCCAAAATAATTAATAATGTTTTATGTCTTTGTTCTTCATCTTTTACAGACTGCAGTGCAATCTTTGCTATAGTTGCTGCTGTTTTAGGATCAATTGCCATTAGACCACCCCTTATTATCTTCCTCCTGCTTTACCCATATAAGCAAATTTGTACTCTGGTATTTCAAATACTACATGCAGCCTTTTAGAACCAATCATAACTAGAGCATTTCCTCTCTTTTTGCTTGCAAGTAGTTCCTCTTCGGCATCTGTAAGATTGTAAAGCTCTTTAGTTTCTTGTAAATTTCGCCCATCAGTACCCATAATTATTTTAAAGCATGGTATATCGAGTAATGCCTGTCCATACATTTTGATTTGCGGGTCTAGAAAGTCTACTACTGAATGGCTTATTATAGCAATGCCAGCTTCATATTTTCTTGCACGCTTTTCTACGTTTCTTAAAAACACTAGACTTTGAGGTACATTAGGGTCAATCATTAGGTACGCTTCATCACATATAAGCAGCACCCTTTCATTTCTATCTTTACTCATCTCCTGCCAGCACCAAGTAAGTATATTAAAGTACTGAGTTCTTTTGATATTATCATTGGTATTTTGTAAATCATGAGTATCAAGACATATACATCTAGTATTTGTTTTTATAGAGCTGTGTCCATTCCATAAAAAAGAATCGCTGCCCATAGCAATATCTTTTAAAAGTAAAGCAATGTCAGCAAATATGTTTTGTTCACTTTCCTTGCGTGTTTTTTCTTTATTCTTTGCCTTCTTCTCAATTAATTTAAATAGGTCATAAAAGACTGGGAAATCTTCATTATTTAACTTTGTTATGTCAGTATCCCAGCTAATATTAAAATTGTTGTAAAGCTCTATAATGCTGTTTTTAAGTATAGCTCTTTCTCTGTCTGTAAGTGACGGAAGGTAAAGGCTAAAGAAGATTTCTAAGTTTTTAATATAGATTGCCATATCTCCCATGCCATAACCTTCATCTTTGTAAAGTTCATCATCCTCATCTACAGGTGTAGGTCTTATTTGCAGTGGATTTATTCTTCCATTACTTCCTCCACCAGCATTAATCCAATCTCCATTCAAAGCTTCGCATAGCTCTTTGTATTCTCTTTCTGGATCTACAAATATAATTTTACTGCCTTTCATATATTCAGATAAGGCTATATGCTTAACTGCTGTAGACTTTCCAACTCCTGCTACGCCCATTATAACCATGTTAGTATTGGTTCTATCATTTCCTCTTTTCCAAGTATCCAGTATAATTAATCCTCCACTAGAATCTCTTGCAAAATAGTAACCTGTTCCATCATTATAACCGCTCGATGAAAAAGGAAATCCACCTACAAAGGTGGATAGAGGAACTATTCTGCTTACAATCTGCTCAATATTTTCATCTGAAGTATAAAAAGGTGAACAGTTTTTAAATGCATGTTCTTGCAAGTTCGATAGGTTTCTTGGCTTACATTTACTCATGGCACAGGTACTTTCCGTTTTTCTGCAAACCTTATTAAAACTTTCATCTTCTCTTGATATTGGCATAATAGTAATTCCCATAAATCCAACTGTTTCACCATTTTGGTCTATTTGCACCATTATCTTTTCTCCATCTAAAGCTGACCTTTCTGCCCTTTTCTGAGCTAGTGGATCTTTAGCACTTTCAGCTGCTCCACGACTTTGTATTACATTTCTTGAAAGACTTTCGATAAAAGAAGAATTATCAATTGGCTTAAAGGTTATACTGACAATTGTACTTGGTATATTGGTAATTTTAGAAAGCCACCCATAATCAACTTTTTGAGGATATTTAACTATTCCATATACTTTTCCCGTATTTTCACCTATAACTAAGCTGTTTCTTTTTATTTCTAGCCCCATTGGAGTAATTATATTTAGCAAGGATTTATTTAACAAAATTTCTTGATTTAAGTTATTTTTATTTTTTATCATTTTCACATCTCCATTTCATCTTCAAATTCATCCTTTATAAACTGATTTTCAGGCAATCTCTGAGGATTAATAGGCCTTCCTATCTCGTAGCTATCCATTATTTCTTTTCTATAAGCTTCTTCTGTTTCATAATAAATTGTCTCCATAACCTTACCTGTCATGGAGTAAAATTCAATCTTCCCATAATACTGTTTCTTTGCCATTTATAACTCGCCCTTTTCTCTTAAAAAATAGGGATAGTGGCTTCAAACTCACTATCCTCAATATTTGTATAAGCTGGATTATTAATAAGATTACATAGCCTTACTATATCCTGCTGCTTTAATATTTCACATTGTATATTTCCACTTTCAAGCTTTGACTTAAATTCATAGCATCTTTTAGATATTTCTCTTTCAATATCTTCTTCATACTTTTCCCAAAGCATTATATAAAACTGCCTTTCAACAACTTCTCCCGATAGAGCATAATTACTCATTACAAGCATTTCATTTCTTAGCAAATCCTTTTGCTTTTGATCTGCGCTATTTGAAATAATGCCAGTATACTCATTTATAAGTGGGGAAATATCTACTGGTCTTGATACCGCTAAAAACTTGTAAGACTTTTGTTCACTTGAAAGTTCTGCTGTAAGAGTTTTGCATAAAAGCTTTTTTTCTCTTTCTGATAACAAATCAATACTTATAGGATTAATTTTTATATACATGATAATGTGACTATCTCGTGTATATAAATATCGTTCTTTAATATCTTTTACATTTACAAACTCATTAGCAGTTTTTTGTTCTTCATCTTCTGCATTTTTAGCCTTCCTACTGCTTTTCTTTAGAAAAAATAATATTATCCCACCAACTACTAAACAAAGTAATATTATTAGAATAGGTATAATACGCTGCATTTTAAAGCCCTCCTATAATCCCATTTCATCTTCATAGTCTGGTATATAGACATCCATAAAAGCTGAATCCTCTACTTCTTCCTGCGAATAATGCTCTGGTTCCCTAAACCTTTCATAGTACTTTGAAATCTGTTCATCACTTAATGACACTGATTCCCCTTCCTCATTAAATCCGTAAAGAAAAAACGTACCAGCAATTATATCTCTGCCGATACGCCTATTTCCTTCAAGCCCTTGTATTTTACCTTCTTCATTACAAACAAGACTTGTATTATCATCTAAATCTACCATTTCTATTGAACCGCCAACTAATTCCTGCATGGGTTCCAACCCACTTTCTATTTCAGCAACATAAGGTCTTGCTTTAGGTGGTACTATTAATACTCTCATATTTTTTCAACTCCCTCTTTAAAATTGTGGGCCTATATGCCAATCATCATATAAGCTTCCCTTTATATTTACATAATCATTTACATTTGTTGAAAGCATTCCATCTGGTGTCCATACATCTATAACTTCTGCATATACAGAATATGTTCCATCTGGATACCATATTGGCGTGAAATGTGTTCTATTGTTGTAAGTAGAGTACTTATTTTTTCTAAGCTGAAAACTTGAATAATAGCCGCTATTTATCATATCAAGTACTCTATCATAAGTTTGATAATTAAACTCTGGATAATAAGATATTACATTTTGAGCTCCAGTTATTGCTGAAGCTGGTGCATTTGAATTTAAATTAGTAACTACATTCAAATTTATCCCATATCCTGACTTCATAGTTTTTGAATAGGCGGTAGGAGCTTTACTATCTGGCTTAACATTCATAGTAGCTGAAAAATTAGCATAGTATGCTATCCACCTGTATTTCCAATCTCCCCTGTCAACCCACTCTCCATTATCTTCCCAATGCCCTGAATCATCACCATCACTGACCCAATCCCAATCAGATTCCCACACCCATTTTGGCTCCCAATAGCAATCCCATTCTCCCCAAGTTGCAGATGTTTTTTCTACTTTACTTGGAATATTTGATTGAGAAAAATTATTATTTTTATCGTTTGCTGTTGGATTTGGTGGCGTTTTTTCTTTTAATTCAACAATATTAGCAGTAATAGAAGAACTTTTTGCAGCTGCTCCGCTTACACTTACTGCAATACTTAATGTTTGTGGTGTTTTAGGCGTATGCCATTTAAACCAAACTTTTTGTGATTCTCCTTCAGGAATATAAATATTATTTAATGTATAGTTTTGTCCGTTTACACTAAAGGTTACTGAAATAGGATTATCAGGTGTTCTTCTCTTATCCGTTTTTACAGTTATTGAACTGATAACATCTGTATCGCATCTATATTCATAGGTATTACTATCAACATCTACACCTTTATCCGCATCAGAAAATCTTACAATTCCAATTCCTAGATAACTTTTTATCTCTTCATCAGATACCTTTTGATCACTTCCTCCTGACCATGCTGGAAATCCCATATCAGAAGTTTGTAAATATAAAGCTAAAGGTAAATTTTTATGAGTTAAACTTACCATATAAGCTCTAAGCTGTCCTCCTAAAGCTTCATCGTATAAAGCTGCTTCATGTGCAGTCATTGCCATATATGCACCTTGAAAAGTGAAATAAGCTATAGGTTCAAGTAAAACTTTATAATCTCCATTTATAAGATTTTCATAGCTCATTCCTGTTATATCAGAAATCAATTTTAATGCATATTCTGAACAGAAATATTTTTTAGTTGCTTCTATATTTATTGAATAACTGCTTGAAGCAATTATTCTAGGCAAAGGTTCTGAAGGTTGATATGAAACGTATCTATTTACTTGTGGACTTAGACTATCTCCATTTCTATATTGAATTTTAGATACTTTGCCAAAATGCACAATAGATGATGGCTGATTCTGATTAGAAAAATCAATCGGTTCTGTAACTGGCATTTGATCCTTTGTTCTTATTATAGTTACTCTAACTCCATCATTACCTGGATTCCAGAAATTTTGAGAAGAGCCATTTCCCATTCCGCCTCCTCCACCATCAAAATTTCCATCTCCTACTGCATAAGCATTGCTAGGAATTGAAAACAACACCATAAGCAAACAAATTAGAAATGCTGTTATTTTCTTCATTTAGTTTCACCTCCAAAAAATTAGAGAGTACAGTTTTATCTATACTCTCTTCACAAATTAAAATATTCAGTTTTATTTAATCCATTTTTCCTACTTGTTTATTTATATCTCCTGATGAGTTTACTTTAACACTACTATTAGAGCCACTATCCTTTACCCATCCAAAACCTGGGACATATACCTGACCACTGCTATTTTTCTCCCCACCCTTTGGTGTTGTATCAGCATTGGGCTTTACTTCCTTTTCTGTGTATGTTGGTACTTTATTTTTATCTGTAATATTATCTTGCGTTTTAGGTTTTTCTTTTGGGGGATCTGGCTTTTTAGGTGTTTCTTCTTTTTTTGCTGATTCATTGCTTACAACCTGTGGACTTATAGCATCCGAATTATTTTGAGTTTTCTTTTCTGCACTATCATCAATAGCAGGAGTTACTTCTTTTTTATCATCAGCATTTGTAACCTCATTAACATTAACTTTTTTATTTTCCTCTGTTAAAACTTTATTATCTTTCGCTACACTGCCTTTATTAGTATAAGCTATTAATCCTATTCCAAGTCCTAAGGCAATAATAAGCAATACTGATACTGTCATATTCTTCTTTAAATTAAAATTAAGTTTTCTCATTCTCGTTTCCTCCCTTAATTTTTTTACATAAGCAGTTTTTTTACGCTTGTTAAAAAATAAACATATTTTTTGTACTTTGTCCAGATATTTTTTATAAAATTTTATCCACATTTTACCCACACGCTCTTTTGTGGATATGTTTATAACTTAGAATTTTTCCGTATAACCTGCATCAACTTTTAATGTGATTTGCAATGTAGGCAGTTTATTCCATCCAAAAGATGAAGGTACCTCTAAATCAATTATAGCCTGAGCTTTAAACTTTTTAGCATTCTCTGGATCTGATGGTGCTAATGGAGCATTTACAAAACTTATCTTTAAATTTGAAAGCTTATACTCCTCTTCCTTTGAAGTGTATTTAGTATGGTAATCTCCTTGCTTTTCTAATCCTAAAAGCTTATCAAGATATCCATAAACATCTCCTGTATCAATCTTACTTTCCCATAAATTCGAAGAAGATAAAGTATAATCTCCGCTATATCCTTCACGTAGTCCATTGTAAATTTCATCATAGTTTTGAGAGGCTATAGATATTATAGAAGTTTGAAGTGCATCACGAACTCCCTTAGCTATAAGCTGTAGCCTCATATATTCTGATACAGCACTAAATATTATCATAAGAGCTAAAACCAATGCACAAGCAAGTGGTAGTGCATTTCCTCTTTTTTCTTTCAATATCCTTTTTACTTCCAATACACTTCACTCCTTCCTGTAGCCTTTGAATTGATCTCTATAGGAAAAGATCCAAAACTAAAAAATCCTATATCAACTGTACTTGATACATTGACAGTCATTTCATCATTTAACTGCACTTTATTTGTTCCACTAATGTAATCTGCTTGCCATGTTATTTTAGGGCTTATACCAGTTTGTTCATTTAAGCTTTCTGCCTTTACACTAATTTCTGTTCCAACCCTTCCTGTTATTTCTGCTGTTCTCATAATTTCCGTGGCATAAGTATTTAATTGATTTTTAGCTACAAATACAGGAAATAATTTAACTGCAAAGGCAATTACAAGCATAGCAGCTAAAACAATTACTACTGTATCCACATAACCTTCACCTTTCTTCTCTTTTAATAATCTCACTGCTACCACCCCCTAGAACAATTTTCCCATTGTATTCATTATCTGAATTCCCATTACTGCTAAATACATAAAAACAAAACACATAAGCATTGCAAATGAATATTTTCTTATTTTAGCTGGCTGTTTTGCTGCTATGGTTTTAAGTCTTTGAAGTTCTAATTGCTTTAAATCATGAGCTAGCATTTGAAAATATACAACCCCATCATCACCACGAAGCACACTTATAAGACCTCTTACAACTTCAGACAATGCCGAACTTCCTAATCTTGTTTCAAATCTTGTCAAAGCTCCCTCAAAACTTCCTGATTTCATATCTGCTACAGTTATCTCAAGTTCTCTTTTCATTGAAGCTCCTGCATTTTGTTTGTAGGATTCAAGAATCGATAGTATATCTCTACTTGCCTTCAATTCTTGAGTAAGAGTAGCTGCAAACCTTGGAAGTTCGTATTCTATTTCTTCTCTTTTATTTTTAACCTTATCCTCAGCGGTTTTTATTTCTTTAAAATATACCGCAACTGATAGAAACACTGTTACTGGTGCTATTATTGGAAAAATAAATAAAGCAGGAATAATACTCAAAAGTACTAAACCTGCTTTAACATAAGCTTTTGCTATATATGTTTCTGGTGTAAGATTTATTTCTGCTGACTTTAGTGTTGCTATAATCTTTCTTCTTTTGTAATCATTAAGCTTTATCATTTTTGAAAGCTTTACTGACATCCTGAGAATGTATACTTCAAAATTATGAGT
This sequence comes from Clostridium sp. C8, assembly GCF_001010885.1. NCBI lineage: Bacteria > Bacillati > Bacillota > Clostridia > Eubacteriales > Clostridiaceae > Clostridium > Clostridium sp. C8. Next base: position 56,378 of record NZ_LBMX01000103.1, read on the forward strand.
TTTTTTCTTTTCTCTCCTGCTAATACTTAATATTGCCCTTGAAGCTTTAATCTCTGGAAACTTTAATATATCTGCAATTATCATGTAAATTCCAAAAGAAAATAGACAGGAGAATATAAAAAATATAGTTAACATTTTTTCACCTCGCAAAAACACGCAGTGCTTTTGCTCTGCGTGTAAAATTATTAAATATTATCTTAGTTCTATATGAATTTCTTTTCCTAGCCCTTTTGCAAGCTTACTTAAAAAATCTAAAGAAGGATTGTAATTTCCACTTTCAAGCCTGCTAATATTTGATTTTTGAGTTCCCATTCTGGAAGCTAATTCTTCTTGTGTTAAATTTAATTCTCTTCTTGCTCTTATTACTTCAGAAATCAACTCATATCGTGGCTTTAGCTTATTATATTCTTCTTTGAATTCGCTATCCTCCATAAGCTCTTCTTTAATAATAGAGAAATCAACACTTGCTTTACTCATCTTCACACCTCTTTTCAAAATCTTCTTTATATCTTTTTGCTTTTTCAAGTTCTAGCTTTGGCGTTTTATCTGTCTTTTTAAGAAATCCATTCAGCAATACAAAAGTATCTCTATGATAAGTGAAGTAAAATATTCTTGATGCATCTGATCCCAATTTTATTCTTAATTCATATATTCCCTTGTATTGTTCCCCTTTAATCGGTTTTACATAAGGTTCTTTTAAATAAATGCCATGCTCTTGTAAAAGTTCTATTTCACTATATGCTTTTGCTCTCATTTTAGGTGAGAGTGACGATAAAAACTCCATTACAGGGATGTTACCATTTTCTCTTTGGTAGAATTCAACCTTCCAATCCACATTTATATCTCCCTCTTATTTAATATATGCATTTATTAATTATATGTTATCATATATGATAACATCAGTCAATGTTTTATCTCCTGTACTCTACAGGCTTGGTCAACTTTATTACAGCTGCTAATGATACAAATATTACAGTAGTACAAATAGCAAGTATTGCTTTACCAAAACTTGTAAACATCAAAGTCTGGTACCATTCTTTATTTAGAAAATACATTAATGGTATATTTCCTATCAAAAGAATAGTCATAGTTATAAATTCTTTCATTGGCTCATAAAGAAGATAATCTAGCTCTGCTCCTACTATTCTCATATCTGAAAGCTTAGATACAATAGGTGTTAAAGTATTTTTCAAATTTTTATCTTCCTGACAGGCAATTACTGCATCTATCCATTCTCTAAATACATCATTATCTATTTTTACTTTCAAACTTTCCAGTGCCAATTTAATGTTTGAGTTTATAAGCTTTGTTTGTGTCAAAAAGCTTTTAAAAACATCTGAAACTGGTGGATTTATATAAGTTATATTTTCATCTACTGCGGTTAATATACTTTCACTTCGCATATAGGATGTAGTTATTACTGAGAGAGCTGTTTCAAGTTCTGCATTAAGCTGCTTTTTAAAAAAGTTTGCTGTGAACTTTATATACCAGAAAGGTATTAATGCGAATCCTATACCAAGTACTGGAACTAAGAAAAAGTTATTCATAGAAACTGCTATAATTATTCCCATTACAAATAAGAAAAAAGAAATAACACAAAGACTTGAAAACTTTTCTGTTTTCCCTGTAATCTTTAGTATTTCTTTTGTTTCCATTATGAGAAGTTTTATTCCCTTAGGCTTTTTCTTATTATTTGCTTCCGTAATCATTGCCTTCATTGATTTTTTCTTTCCCTTAAACTTACCTGCAATTGTTTCTAGAAATTCAAATGGCGATAGTTCTAATAATACAAAACTTCCTGCAATAATTCCTAAAAAAGCTATAATCTTTAGCAATGTCATTTTGATTCACCTTCTTCTACTTTTGTTTTAGTAATAATACTTTCAAGCACATTTAATGGCATACCATTTTCAAGAAGTCTTTTTTGTAAACTGCTTGATATGTTACCTACTTTTTCGTAATCTCCTATTATTTTTAGCTTTCCACTTACCACTTTATTTTCTTTAATGTTATAACGAAAAAGAGTATGAATTTGTCTTTTACCATTAGGCATTATTTCACACTCTGTTATTTCCATTATTTTTCTTGAATTATCTTCGAGCTTTTTTGTAAATAGAACAATTGGAAAAGCTTCTGTAACCAAAGAATATAATGTATCGTCATTTATATCATATTTCATTTTACATAAGGTCATCATACGAAAATAAGTAGCTTCACAGGAATTTGCATGAGTAGTAGTTATTACAGCATGTCCAGTTCTTGCTGCTTCCTGAGCTGAAAAAGATTCTTCACCCTTCATTTCTGCTACACATATATAGTCAGGGTTAAAGGTCAAAGCACTTTCTAAAAGTTTTTCCTGATCTATATTTTGACTTTTATCTTCACTATATCTTGTTACTGTATGAACAACATTATTTATAACATTTCCACTTTCATCAGTCTTTACAAGATCAAATTCTCTTGTGCCATTTTCTATAGTAAATATTCTTTTATCATCTGGAATAGTTGATAATAACCAGCTCATTAAAGTTGTTTTTCCTGAAGATGTAGCACCTGTAGCACACATACTTATGCCATATCTTAAACATATGCTTAAAAAATCAAGCATTTCTCCTGTGGCTGTGCCATTATTAACAAAATCCTCTTTTGATAATTTCTGTGGATTTACTATACGAATAGATGCAGAAACTCCTTTATCATCATCTATTACTCCAGTTCCAAATACAGTTATTCTTATTTTATTTGATAAATGACCTCTTACTATTGGTTGTGAATTATCTAAAATCATTCCTGACTTATGAAGCAATCTCCTTAATACGTCTATAGCATGTTCAGGAGAATTAAATTTATCTTCTGTTGGCAGTATATCTCCATTAGTATAGGTTATTTTTATGTCCTGCCATTGGTTTATATTTATTTCTTCTACATCTTTTCTAAATAAATATTTTGTAAGGAATGAGAACTCAACCATTTCAGAATATAGCTTTTCTATTAATTCATCAAAGGATAATCCTTCAACTCCTAAAGAATTATCTAAAATGTATTTTGATATATAAGAATTTATCTGTTCTTTTTGCTCTTCTGGATTATCTGAGATGAGCATAGAATATTTGCTAGAAATATATTCTTGAGCTTCTTGTAATATTGTTTGAAACTCTTTTTTATTTTTTCCTGTATTAAAAAATAATGCTGCATTGTTCACTACTTAGCTCCTCCTTTCCCATACGCAATTACTTTTTTAAATAATGAGATTTTCTCTTCATTCATTTTTGCTTTTCTAACTATTGGTGCTTTTTCTCTACTGATTTTTTCAGATGTTTCTCCCATAAGAAATGAAGCTAACCTTCTTATAGCTTCTTTATATTCTTGGCTATCCTTAGAATTCAAATCATTAAATAGTTCTCTGCTTAAAAATTTATTTTCTAGTTCTTCTACAAAAGGAAGTTCATAGCTTATACCTTTATATAACTCTTTTATCTGCTCTACAGGCTCATTTACTTTCATATTTGATAAAACCTTTATATGCTTATCTAAGTTAAATTTTCTGTCTGCAAGAAGTGGCAAATAGGAATTGAAATAAGAAACTGCTTTTAAATTACTGCTACAAAATCTTACTACACTATCTGCCATTTCAAGAGATACTGCCGATAATATGTCGTAAGCAAAAACACTTGAACAATCTATAACAACATAATCTGCTAAATGCCTTAAAAGTATTAAAAAATCTACTGCTCTTTCCTTTGAGTATTCAGCATAAGTAAATATGTTTTCTCCTTGTGTATATCCTAATAAGCTTATATACTTGTTTTTATCTAAGGTAATGCATTTTGAAAGTATGGTTTCTTGGTTAATCTCTGGTGCTGAAAGAATACTTCCAAGGGATTTTTCTTCACCTTTTACACTTGGCAGCAATGTCATAATCATAGGAGAAAATATATCGCAAAATACCACTATTACATTTTTCTTCTTTAAAGATATTTCTTTCGCTATTCTTATAGCTCCAGTGGTTTTACCACTGGATGGATTCCCCCATACTGCAATAATTTGATTATTTTTCATTCACATTTGCCCCCTGACCTAAGGATTTATCTAAAGTATTACCACTTGTCTTATTGTCTGTTTTTTCATTAAAAATATTATTCTGTGCATCTAAAAACTTTTGGGCATTTTCTTCTGTTCCTCTATAGACTAAGGATACATGAATTTTACTTTGATTTTCTAATTTAGCAAGGAGTTTAGCTTGAACTTTATTTACTAAAAGTGTAACTGTTGATGGCAGTTGATTTTCTGTATCATTACTGTTATCCTTGTTATTCTTGTTATTTTGTGAGTAAACATTATCTGAACCTTTGCTTGTAGTTACTGCCAATACCTTAACATATTGAAGCTCATTTGGTACTATAGTTTCTCTTAAATCACCATAATCAGAAGCAATTATAGAAATAATATCTCCTGCCTGAAGCTTACCTGAAAGTCCAGCTGCAAAACTCTTTATTGTTATAGAAATAGCTTCGCTATTACCATCAAGACTATAAAGATATTTATTTTCTGCTAATGGACTACTGGAAACTTTACTGTTTAAAATATAGTCACCTTTACTTAAATCTGCTGTCGCATATTTTCCTACAACACTTTCTTTATCTCTTAATACATCCTTCGGCAGATTATATCCACCTATTTCAACAGTTTCAAGCTTATCTGAACTTATGATATCTCCCTTTGAAACATCTTTTGCTATTCTTATAATCTTAACCTTTGATTGTAAGGCGTTGTTATATAATGGAGTAACAGCAAAGCATATGATAAGTGATAGTATAATTGATGAAAGTCCTACAATAGTTCTATTTTTTAATAAATTTTTCATTTTGAAATGCCTCCTTAAAATAATAAATAAGTTAAAAAGCACCCTATTGAAAGATACGGTGCAAGTGGGAATGATATTTCTTTATCCTTATTTTTAATTTTGTAATAAGCTATGTTAATTAATACAGCAAGTGTAAGTCCAATAAAACTTCCGATAAAGCCTCCTTTCAGTCCCAAAAAAAGTCCATTAGCAGCCATAAATTTAATATCACCGCCTCCTATTCCATCACCTTTTATAAATGCAGTTATTAAAAATGGTATTGGAACAATTAAAAATCCTAAAATAGAGTTAAAAGAATTTAAACTGCATAAACTCAGAAGTATTATAAGTACATGAACCTTATCTGGAATTATCTTATTTCTAATATCTACAATACTTGCATAAGTTAAAATTAAGGCATAAAAAAAGCCTCTCAGAACAATCAAATTCCAAAAGGCTATTTTAAATGCATCCTTCATCTTTTACCTATCCCCCATTCATCTAAATATTTGTACCTATAAATCTTCTGAGATTTATAGAACTTAACCATAAATTTCATCTGATCTACAACTGAAATATTTGTTTGATCTTTTGTTAGCATCATCACTGAACCTGCTATTGAAGATAAAATAAATACTACACAAAATGCTGTACTCTTTGAAATAAAATATATTACTGCATCTATAATTGCTGAAACTAAAGACGCAATTATGGCTTTTAAAAGTTCCTCCTTCCCAAAGCCATCAAAAATCTCTGTTCTAGTTTTTAATCCAAGTGGAATATATAAAGTTTCTTTTTCTTCTAGTTCCATTAAACTCACTTCTTTCTATTCAAGAATAATATCCTAATATTAATTCTTTAATCTGCCATATGCTTTCAGCTAGAATGTAGAAAAGCACTGTATTCTTAGCTCTTCTCTTATACATAGAAAACTCTTCCTCAGAAGTTCCCATTTTTATAAAACAATAAATAATCCTTAGTACCGCACCAGCTCTTATTAGCATAATGAAAGCATCTGCCATTTCTTTAATTAAATCCACTATTTAAAAGCTCCTTTCGCTATCTGTACCAATCTTACGGATTGATATATGGTTCCCATAACTCCTGAACCTTGACCACCAGATATAATAATAAATTCTTGAAGGAACCTAGGTGTTTTAATTGCAAGTATCAAAGCTGCTATTCCCCAAAACACATGTGTATTTAGCATTAATGCAACTCCTGCTTTTGCTAGTACTATTTGAACCATAACTGCAATGGTTGATTGAAAAAACTTCTGTATATAAGTTCTAAAAACACCTCTATCTGCATCTAACATTCCAACACAAGCTAATGGAAGTCCTATACGTAATATTAATATTTCCATACCTCTCATTAAAAATTGAAGATATAGTAAGAAAAAGCATATGAAAAATATCAAAGATACGATAGCAGTAAATAGACCGGCACTTGATATACCTGTGATTACTGCTGAAAAATCTGTTTTCATTCCTTTGCTTATCAAATTAATGACTTTATTGGTTAAATCCTCAACTACAGTAGTTAACCACAGATATAATGTTGGGAAACTTACTGCTATTGCAAGAGCTTTAAAAAATCCTGTAAGAAAAACTAAAGGGTCAGCATCTGCATCCCCTTCTGTCCATAATATATACTGTTCAAAGCCTTTCTTTAAGAACTTTAGAACTATAAGTGAGATTCCAAATCCTAAGAAAATGTTAAATACCTCTGTAAATCCATTAGTTCCTATTAAAGTATCCATATATCTTTCTGCATGAAGAGCTATTGGTACAAGATCATTTAAAAGTGAGTTTACATATACCAAGCAACCGCTAAGAATTGCCGCTATAAGCATTACAAACAAGGCTTCCAAAAATACTCACCTCCATTTTTAAGGCTTGCGATTAAAATACCGCAAGCCTTAATAAAAATCTTCATATTATTGTGGTAAATTGTTTCCACCACCAAAGTTAAACATATCAGTTATCCTTTGTGTTAAAGTAGGTAAGACTGTATCTTTAAATAGTAGATATAATCCACTAAGAATTAATGCACCTATTACTACCGCCATAAGTATCTTTACTGCTGTGTCAACAAAACCTTCTCCACTCTTGCTTTTTAAAACTTCCTTTAATGAATTAACCTTATTTATTGATCTTATTTGCAATATTAACATTAAATTTCTCATTGAACATTCCTCCAAAATTATATTTTACAATTAGCCTTTAAAATTAAACATTTCAGTTATTCTTTGTACTAAAGTTGGTAATACAGTATCTTTGAATAAAAGGTATAACCCCGAAAGTACTAATGCTCCTATTACTACTGACATAAGTATTTTTACTGCTGTGTCAACAAAACCTTCTCCACTTTTACTTTTTAAAGCTCCCTTTACTGAATTCACCTTATTTACCATATTCATTTGTGTGCTTAATACTAATTTTCTCATTCCTGATACCTCCGTTAATTTATTTATAATATCCAATTATCAAATTTAAAGTAGCTGAAGCTATAACCGCTCCAATACATGAAACTATAGCAACAACAATTCTGTTGTTCCATTTCTTTTGATCCATTTCATCAGCAGCACTTCTTCTTATAAAAAAATATATAATTAGAACTCCTGCCGCAACTGGTGAAAGAATCATCAGCCAAGTAGTTGCGTCATTAATAAGTTTTTCTGTACCTTTTGCTAGATTACTATCTCCTATACCTTCTGCATAAGCTGTTGTACTATTCATAAACAGAAAATACATAGATGTAGCAATTAAGCAAATCTTTTCTTTAAGATTTTTGATCTTACTTTTAATTTTCCTCATTATAAAGTCCTCCTGAATTCTTACTTTCCTCATAGAAATATCCTGATTGAACCTTTGAAAATTGTGATTTCATTTCTCTTTGGGTATTCTTTATTAAATTCAGTTCTTCATTTGCTGCATAATAAAGCCATATACCCCATAAGTCCATATCAAGCATAGTGATGTTTCTCGCTATTCTTCTACCCTGTCTTAATTCTCTAACCTTTCTGTTATGTTCCTTATCTCCAAGTCCAAACATTTTATTGAAATTCCAAGCTGCTAAATCTGGTGAATACATAATTGAAGGATTATTTCTTGAAGTAATTAAACTGTAAGGTCTTGAAATTTTTCTTATTTCATCTGCTGCAAGTAAGGCCCTATGAGTTAAATTAATACTTTGTGAACTAGATGGAGTAGAAAATTTTGCATGAGATGAACTTAAAGAATAAGTAGACACTGTATAATTCCCAAGTTTTTTTGATATTTCCTCAAGAGTTTCAATATCATCTGCCTGTAGGTAAATCCAATTTTCACAGTTTCCTTTAATGGTTTTAGCCACCTCCTTTCCATACTTTTCATCAAGCTGAGCAAAACTCTGTAGAAATAAATTAAACCTGATCCCTCTTCCACCACCAACGGTAAGCTTATTAGAGAAATCAGGTATTTTAGCAAAGTTTCCAAATTCATCAAGTAAGAAGTTAACTCTATTTTTTAATCTACCACCTCTTTCATCTGCTCTTTTAACTAGCTCTGCATAGTGTTGTGAAACAAAAAGGCTTGCTAAAGAGTAATAAGTAGTTTTCTCATCTGGAAGTATTATGAATATAGCTCTTTTTTTACTTCCAGTTTCTTTTGGATTATATTCACTTAGATTTGTCATTGAATTAATTAATGGATTTGTAAAAAGTCTTAGAGTTGTAAGCGCTGCTGTGTAAAAGCTTCCTCTTGTTTTACTTGGAGCTACCTCAGATATGGCAAGGAGTGCTTTTGCAGGATGAGATGCATTTAGCTTTTTAACATATTCTATAATTGGCATAGTTGTACCAACCATTTTACACATCTCACTTATAAAATAATAAACATTAGTCATATTTTGATATTTTCTGTTGTTGCCTTCCTTGTTGTCATAAACTACGCTCATTATGCTGCTTGCAATAATTGAAGCTTCTCCATCAGTCCATATTCTCTCACCTTTAGCCTCACCTACAAGCTGCGATGTTAAGTCCCAGGTTGCATCAATAGCTCTTGCGATATCATTATTATCTACAGCATCAATTACAGGTTGAAGAAAATTATATCTGCTACTTTTCTGTGGATTTTTAAAATCAATAGCTATAATCTCATAGCCTAATCTTTCTAAATAAGGATAAGTGTATTCGTAAAGCTCGCCCTTAGGATCACTTAAAACCATGCTTTCCCCTGATAGTGCAAGAATACCTATACTTTGTAGTACAATAGTTCTTGTTTTTCCTGAACGTGTAGCTCCAATGCATAATGTATGGACATCATCTCCTATATAATATATTTTTTCACTTCCTTTCTGCTTTTTATAGCCTAAGACTACCCCACCCTGCGGTAAAAGAATTTTGTCTGATTGTACTGAACCTGCTGCGGTTTTATCTTTACTTTTAATATCTCCTTTCTGTTCTTCCACTGCAAGTTCTTCTTGTGCTTCTTTATCTTTTTCTTGTTCTTTTTGATTTTCATTGTTTACTTCACACCTTTCATTAATTTCTTTTAAATCATCATATCCTTGTTCTATTAATGCCTTTACCCTGCTGTCATTTGTATTTAGAATAAAGCTATCAAAAGCTGAATCCTTCTCTTTTTCTGTAAGCCACTCAGCAGAACCAAATTGCTTTTGACCTGCTGGCACTGGTGTTGAAATTTTAGAAGTTATCTCCCTTAACTCACTCTGATACGGCTTATCATTGGCAAAATAATAAAACATTGAAAATAGAATATTAAATCCATTAAGGCATAAAAAAAGCATCAAGTGCTGTTTACTTGACGCTATACTCTGGATACAAGTTATTAAGTTTGGAATTTTTAGTATTGTCATTTGCTTTGAAAGCAGCTGATGAACTATTGTTGAAAAATAAATGTTTAGAAAAAGCCCAATCAGTAAGATGAGCAGGCTTATAATAAGTTTTTTCTTTTTGGATTTCAAAAAATCACTCCCTTATTAATAAAAAAATAAAGCTTAGATTATACTAAACCTTATTTTTCATCAATATTTATTACCAGTTTAAATATTCTTTTAATTCTATATATTCTTCCTTATGTTCTTCTGTAATTAAAGTTTTTAAAAGATTCTCATCAAACTCTACTAATTTTCCATCTTCAAATGTTAAACATTGGCTATAGTTTTCTAAAATAAATAAAGATAGATGTCTTGGTAGTCCAATATTTTGCAATTCAATTATAGATAAGTCTGTTGTACCATATTCTAAAAATTCGGCCCAATTAGAAATATGTTTCTTATCTTTATATTTTTCAGAAATAATAAGATAATAATTTAAAAAATAATTTTTTAGTTTATACCTAAGAACATTATCAATATCAGAAATCAAGTTATTTATTATAATATTTATATGTCTACGACTATTTCTATTAAAATTAACATACTGATCTTGATCCCAAATAGCACCTTTTTCTGAATAGTATTTTATTAAATTTATAATCATCATATTTAAAGGAATACCTTTCATCCAATTATGCATTAATACTGCAAAGTAATTTAATCTTGATATATCTTTCACCAAAGGATTGCGTCCTCCAGACTCTTCTTTGCCCCAGTTATATACTTGATACAACTTATTTAATGCTAATTTTAACGAGTCAACACTCAAATTGTCATCTAAAAATAATATTTCTTTGTCATCCATATTCCAAATGCTATTTTGATAAATTGGTTTTATTGTAGAGCATTGCTCTAAAATATATTGTGGTATTTTGTTTTGCTTTTCAACTTTTTCTAGAATTTGTTTTGCTTCTTTATTTTTCTTTAAAAACTTATTTATTAATAACGACTCATTACTTGTAGCTTGATGTATAAATGTTATATTAGCATAATGATTCCATATATCTTTTTCTGTTTGTGATGCATTTTTTCTAGTAAACTCATTATTTTGTAAAGATAATGCTATATTCTTATAAAAATTCTTTTCACCTGAAATTACGCTTGGAATAACTTTTTGTATTTTTTTAGTTTTAACAACTTCCAAATCTTTATCCAAATTATCCCATCTGTTTAATTTATCAACAGCTCTTAAACAAATAATATTACCACAAAGCTCTTGATTTAATCTACCAGCTCGTCCAGCCAAATTCCAAAAATCTATATCTGTAAATTTAGTAAGTCCTATAGCATTACTAAGAATAAAAATATTTTTAGCTGGTAAATTAACACCCTCTAATAGAGTTGATGTACAAAATATATACTCAATTGCTTTATCTTTAAATAAAATTTCAATTCTTTCTCTTATTCTTTGTGGCAATCTTCCGAAATGAAATGCGATTCCTTTTTTTAGACAATCAATTAAATAATAATCCTTATGTACATATCTTTTTATTAGATCAATTATCTCATCCAATCTTTCATCTCTAGATTCCTGCAATCTTTCCGCAAAAGATAATGCAAAATCAATAGTATCTTCAACAGTATTGCAATAAATTATATTTTGATTTCCTTTTCCTAAATAAGATAGAATATCATTTAAACTTGCCCTATTATAAATATCTCCTGTTATCAAATCAATCTCTTTTCCATACTCTGAAAAAAATGAAACATTTCCTCTTATCAGGTCTATAAAAAATCTATTTTGTGATACAGGCGACTCCTCTATAACCATTTTTTCTTCTGAACTTTTCTCAAATAATTGTAAAAAAACTTCTGCATTTGGTATATTAGGAGAAGCAAAATACAACTTTACGCTTTTTCTTTCAGCAAGCAATACTGAATGATAGTATAACGGAGATCGAGAATCTTTTTTCGAAATAATCTTTTGAGCTTCATCAACAAACATATAGTTTATTATTGGATTATCTCTGTTGGCAAAGTATGAAATTAATCTTTCTGGTGTAAACACAAATATATACTTATACTCTTTTTTTCTGTAAATAATAGGCACTATAGGATGTGATAATACTTTATACCTTTCATTCTTTATTTGTGCTTTTAATTTGTTTGATACTTGATTTATTAAAGCTCTAGTTGGAACCAAAATTACAACATTATCAACTCCGCACCTTTCAGTTATAATATAATTTATGAACGCCTCCATTATAAAAGATTTACCAAAAGATGTTGGTCCAGAAAAACTATAGTGATTATTCTTTTTTAATTCTTCATAAAGTCTATACTGTGGATCCGTGAAAATTACACCTTCAAAAGGTGATTCTTGAAATACCTGTTTAGTGTATTTCTCCAAAATAATTTCAGTAGTTCCTAAATCATTTTCTTCACCAATTGCTAATTTCAATGATGGAAAATTGCCAAGTTTGGTTAATATTTTGCTTGCATAAAGTTTATACTGAACATCTTCTTTATAAAACTCATATAACAAACTTACTATCTTATATGATTTATTTTTTGCTTCTGCACTTTCTGACCTACACAATATATCTGCAAATCTTAAAATATCATTATACTCTTTTTCAGATAAATTAATATTAAAATAAACTTTTAAAAATTTATATGCATATTTTGTTTCAATTTTTTCTAATAGTTCCTTAAAATAAGGATCTTGTATTGCTTTTTGAGCTAATGACTCTATCCACTTCATTTTGTTAATTCCTCCATTACTTTTTTTCTTTTCTCACTCATTTCTGTAAATGGAAGAACATAAATATAAAAATTATGTCCATATAGTTTATATTCATCAATTTTTTTATTTATGTGTTCTAATCTTTTATTCACTTCAAATTCAATCTGTTTTTTTATTTTATCCCTAAACATATCATTAGGCATTTTTTTATCTTCATCTGTTACTTGTATCTGAAATCCAACAAAAATTCCAAATGCATCATCAACTTCAAAATTACTATCTTTTTTAGGATATATAAGCTTTTCCAAAAATTGCTTTTCATCATCTGAAAAAGTTTCCTTAATTAAATTATCGCTAATCAGTCCTTTTTCATAATTAATACCACTTTTGCTATTTCCTTTTTCATTAATCTCGTTTTTAAATTCATAAATTGATTTAAATGCATCTGAAATTGCGGCTGTAAGGTCTTCTATAGTTTTAGACTCTCCAAAAATCAGCTGATAATTTCCATTTTGTAGTTTTAAAAAATGTATCCCGTCAGCACCATTAACATAATGGCTAGTAGAAGTTTTTAATTCCAATTTAGTCAATATTTTAGGTGCCTTCAAATGTGTTTCTAAAAAACAATATAATAATAGTTCTCCAAGCTCTCCATTATTTCTAGCATAATTTACAAACCTTTCCCTTGCTTTTTTTGACAATTTCATAGGTTTATCACAATATTCTTCCTTTACTTTTCTTGAAATAGAATAATCTGCTATTGGCTCTAATAAATTGTTCACAAGTAAATCATAATCAAATTCATTAGCATTAATTTTAAGAAGAAATAAACTAATTTTATTCCTGTTATAATTATCAATACCTTTTGTCCATATTTCGTCAAAAGAATCTAAAAAATCAACTCCTGTTAAACTAAGCTCCACTAATATCCCCCCATAAGAATCTAACCATTGAATAAATCTTTATCAAAACATAGTTTATTTCTATCTTACCACATTTCAACAATATTTTACATATTGTATTTAAATTACAAGTTTATTACATGTCGTTTTGCCAATCTAATCCTCTTCCTTTGCTTTCCTCAATTGCTCTTTCCTTCTTTGCTTGACCCTCAAGTTCTGTTAAAGGTAAAAGAGACTTATAATTATTACTATTATCCTTACAAATCATTTAAATTGCTGTCAGTATCAATTCTATTTTTGCCTCAAGCTGCTCTTTATCAGCCTTCTGTTTATTTAATTCAAAAGCTTTAAGAAGTGCATCTTTTGTAAATTGTTCTGGGGGATATAATTTGCTATTCCTGCACTTCTTTCCATCTGGAATCGTAAAAGTTATATATTTTCTTTCATCTATCCAATCAACTTTATAGCCAAGCTTATTCATATTTTTTATAAACTCATCCTTACTTCTGCTACACCATTTACAATGTTTTACGGCAAGATACAGCTCATATTTCCAACTCTGCTTTTTATCCGTTGCTCTATATTCTCCCCTGTTTTTGTGCTTTCCTTTTTCTCCATCAACAACAATAAGACCATATTCTTTGCACAATTCATCTGAATATTCCTTGAGACTTTCTAATTGTTCCTTAGATAGCTGCCACTTACATCCTTTTGAAAAACTAACTGAATTTATAATAAAATGAGTATGAAGATGTTCTTTGTCTGTATGAGTTGCATATATTACCTGAAAATCATTAAAAACTTCATGCTCCAAAAGTTTTTTACATATTTCATTTATAATTTCTGCTGTAGCTTTATCATTAGGCGAAAAAGATTGAATAAAATGTATAAACTGTCTCCCCTTTTCTTTATTAAAATTCTGCTTAATCATAACAAACTCTTCATAAGCTGTTTCTGGTGAACAATCTTTTCCTCCAGTTAAATGTTCTGATGTCTTTAGAGGATTCTTTATATAATTTATAGCTCTTTTCATGCCTTTATAAGTATTATTGGAGCCATTAATAAATTCTATTACAGCCATAGCTTCACCTTACTTTTTCACTTAATTACAGTAAAAATAGAAAGCACCTGCTATTTAATAAATAACAAGTGTTTTTATAATTTTAATATTCTCATAATATTCGAAATTTATTATGATCTCATATAAGTTATGAATACATTATAACAATAGATTGAGAGATGAATGATCTGTAAAAAAATTATTATCTGTACGAGGCTTGTCATCAATTTCTATTTCTTTTAACAATAAAAAAGCAGTAAGTGTCATTAGTGCATAGTCAAGTCTGGATTCTTCACGATTTTTGGTAGTATACGTTGCTTTTTCTGGTGAATTTCCTCTACTAGGCCATGCATCTATAGCACCTAGACAAATTAACTCATCAAACTTCCTTTTTTGAATTGTATTTTCGGCATATACATTCATATCACCAATAATGATGAGATTTTGATTAAACATTTTCTTATAATAATTAATAATATCATCCCACATGACACTTCCACTATAGTTATTTCCTTTTATCATTGGGATATGAACACCTAATAAGTGGATATTTTTGTTACTATTATATAATTCAACAGCTCGATTATATAACACATACCCATCACCAGTATTAGAGCAAATATAATCTTTATTTTCTTTTACAATCCAATTTGATTCTTTTCTAATTATTGCACACGAAATAAAATTGGGTCTACATGTATATAGATAGTTAGGTGGTATTAATACCATTTCTTTTTCTTCAAGTTGAGTTTTAAAATTTTGAAAAACTTCATTACGCTGTTTATTTTTATAGGGAACTTCATGTAATACAACAATATCATTTTTTTCACAAACATTTTCTATTAACAACTGAATAACTTTAGTCATATATTGATTTGTTATAGTCTCTAAATCATTATTAAAATCTTTCCAATTTTCTTTTCCTAAAAATTGATTAATATTTAAAGATATTATTTTCATATTCTACCTCTTCATAAATTATGATTCATTATACAAAATTATATTCCTCTTCTATTGAATTCTCAATAATTCTAAAGATTTTATCTTATTTTCTAATTTGTATAAGCTTTTCCCATATCTCTTTCAACATCTTATTCACAGAATTTACATCTGGACAAGTTATCTTTCCTTGGTGGCAAAGCATTGTTAATTGATTAATATTTGTACCTACTTTAGAAAGTTGATGAGTAAAGTCTTTTATTCCATCAATAACCACAATATCTTTATTAAGTGCAGAAGCTATAACATAATTGCTAAAGGTCATATTAGCTTTTTTAGCTTTCTTTTTTATTTGCTCTATTTCATCTTCTGTCATTCTAATATTAGTTTGAACATTTCTTTTTCTCATTCCGTCCCTTCTTTCTAAGTGACTTTTAAAGGGGCTTGGGGATTTCCCCATTCTTAACAAGCTATTGGCTATACCAATAGGAAGCTTGCCCTCACCTCAAACCCATGGTTTTCGTTCAGTCCTCTTGGATATTGAAAAAAGAACTAAATTTCAAATTCCTCATCATTTTCCTGTTCCATGTCACAAATTTTTTCACTTTCAATACCCCTTCCAAACCTTATATCTATTGAATTCATTGCAAGACTATAATTTTTATCATCCAAACTATAAAAAATATCAATAGGCGTTGTATATTTATCTTCATAGCTGTTGAACAAATTAAAAGCTAATCTTACAAGAGCTTTGGCACTGCTTGAAAGATCAACATTACCATCATCAAGACAGTTAGCTTTAATACCATTACTTTCAAAGTCATATAAAAATTTTCTCTTTCTAAATAAATCCTCATTACCTGCAATAATATAAAATAAAGAATACCTTTCAGTATCCCTCGGATGTGTATTATCTTTCTGTATTAGCTCATTAAAATTAACTGCATTTTCCTTATTTAAAAATTGCATTTCAAATCACCCTTTGCCTTTCTAAATACTCATATCATCAAACTCATTTGAGTAGTCGCCACTTCCATAAATAGCATCATTTTCACTTATTTTTGTTACCTTTGACTCCTTAATTAATGCTATTAAATCCTCATTAAAATCCTTTCTTTTAGGTTTATGCCTTACAATTTCATATCTATCTTTATATTTATTGAAAATCTGATTACAAGCAAAATGCCCTGCCTCATCATTATCAAGGCAGAGCACTATTTTATTTATATTAGGATTTTCTTTTAAGTAATATTCAAGAGCTCTATCAGCAACACCCCCAAGAGAAATGCAGTGATTTTCAAAATTTTCTATATTGTGCTTCTTAATTAAGGTAAGATAACTCATAAGATCAATAGGAGCTTCAAATGCACATACTGTATTATTCTTTCCAGGCTTGCAAAATGGATAAGCTTTATCTGAATTTTTCACATCACATCTAAAAGAATTACCTGTAGTATTTGTACTTCTTATACTTCCATATTGGGGATTATTCTGCTTATCAAATCCCACAAATACGCAGCTTCCATGTGTATTTTCATATATCTTATGATCTTTAACAAAATCTCTTACAATTTCACTATCAATGCCCCTTGAATTAATAAGATATGCAAAGATATGTTTATACGTAATATTTTTTTCTGGAAGAATAAATTCTCCTTTTATTTCTTCTGCAATAACTTCTGGAGGTTTATATCGTATAATTTCATCTGTTTTTCCTATTAGAGTTTTTACTGCATCTACCCAAGATTTATTCTCCATTTCCATTACAAATTGAATAGCTCCACCACCTTTATTCTGAGAGAACCAATTCCATTTATGACCATCACTATGAATATATAACCCGCCATAACCATCTATTTTAAAGGAACGAGAGGTAACTTGTTTTATTGGATATCCTGCACTTAAGGCATAGCTTATTATATTTGTTTTATCAGCTTTAGATATTTCCTCATCATTAAATCTTAGCTTTTCCATTACCTTCTACCTCTAATAAAATTAAAGCTCCAGTTCCTCATCTAGTTCAGAATTGAAGCTTTGATTTTCCTCTAATAAATTTTTATCTTCTATTTTTATTGGTTCATAACTTGCTAATTCATCTATTGCTTGTGGCATATAGCCCTTCTCAGCCATTGAACAATTATTAATTCCTGCAACTATTATATGATCTAGTATTTTGATTTCTAAAGGATTAAAAATATTAACTAGCTTCTGAGTTAAAGCCTTGTCTTCATTGGAAGGAAAATTAGCGCCTCCAGGGTGATTATGAGCTAGAATCATAGCTTTGCAATCACAAGCTAGAGCTTCTTTTAAAATTTCTCTTGGATAAACTACTGCTTGAGATATATTACCTTCCGACATAGTCTTGGTTTGAATTATGTTATTTCCATTATCTAAAAAAGCTACCATAAACTTTTCTTTATCCTTTACACCGCTTAATAAAGGTACAAAATATTCTGCCGCTTCCTTTGGTGTAGAAAATTTAATTTTATTTTCATTTTCATGAGCTTTCAATAAATTATAAGAAGCTATAAATTCTTTGAGCATTGATATTTTTTCTAGCTGCTTATCATTTGGTTCAATAACCTTTGGATGCTCTAAAATATTGAATGGATTATTTTCTTTTGCATACTCTTCTATTTTTTTAATAGAAATTCCTGTTAAGGTATTTAAGCCTTTTAAAAAGCTATAAGTATATGGCTTATTCTTTTCCATTAGAGTGCACCTCCAATACTTTCCTCAAGAGTTTTATCACTTAAAGTTTCCAATACGAACTGCAAACCTTCGAGTTTTTCATATACCTCATAAGGAAGTTCCATTTTTTCATAATCCTTAAAAAAATTATCCACTCCATGATTTTCAATGTATTCTTTTATTCTTTCCTCTGTATCTACATCTAGTTCTAAAAGCTGTGCCATTAAAGAACATAAATACTTATAATTATCTCTATTAATTTTCTTATTCACTTACCTCACCTCAATCATATTTTTCTAGATTGCCATTTCATCACAATCTTCATCTTTAACTACTTCCATATCATCTACTTCATTATTTAAAGCATCTTCATCTAACATAACTTCAGCTTCTTTTTTATTTAAATCAAGCAGAGAGTTAAGTTCAAATTGTCGTGATAACTTTTCTTTTAAAGCTTCTTCATAAGGAAAAGGTTTCTCATATTCTATTTTTGACTGTTGCATGTTTCTTTTGTATTCCTCGATTTTTTCTTCTATGCTTTCCATCTTTCCTTCGAGATTATTTAACATATTCTCAATTCTTAGCATATTCCCATGAGCACTATCTCCAAGCTCTACAGTGTATTTTAAATTACCATGGATTAAGAGTTCATGCTTTTCAAAGAATAAATTTTTCCTAAGTTTTAAATCAAAACCTTTATAGTTTCCTACATGAAGCTCCTCACCTTTTGGTATCTTCTCATAAAGACTTTGAAGCATTGTTCCTGCCTTTTCTCTTTCATCAAATAACTTGCCATTTATTGTTATCAAAAAATCCTTAGCATCTTCCATATTTCTTTTATCAATATCCTTGATTATACACTCTAGCTTACTTTCAGCTTCATTAATAAGTTTTGGATACTTAAAAATAAAATTATCCTGCATGGTATATTTTTGACTATCATAAGCAGCTTTTAAAACTTTAAGTCTTGATACTTCATTATCAACATCCATTTTTTCTTTAATTAATGGATTTCCTGTAGCTAAAGCTTTAACTTCTGCATAGGATAATACAGTTTCATCTATATCTTCACAGTTTCTTGCAACAGATTTGGAAGTCATTATCTGAGATATGAACTTTTGCTTCTGCTCTACAATCTGCCAAAGGTATGAATCAAAGGTATCTTTGGTAACATACCTATAAATATTTACTTCTGGGTTTATATTTCCTTGCCTTAAAATTCTTCCTTCTCGCTGCTCTATATCACTTGGTCTGTAAGGGCAATCTAAATGATGAAGTGCAATTAGTCTGTCTTGAATATTAGTTCCAGTTCCCATTTTAGGTGTACTTCCTATGATTATTCTCTTATTACCTGACCTCATATCAGAAAATATTTCTTCACGTTGTATTTCATTTTTCGCATCATGGATAAAGCATATTTCATTTTCAAGAATTCCTTTATTTATTAGTTCTGCTTTAATTGAATCATAAACAGAAAAACGCCCATCTGAATTAGGCGTTCCCACATCGCAAAATACTATTTGAGTTCCTTTTACACTTTCTGATTTTTTATATTCCTCATAAATATTTTCAATACATCTATTAACCTTTGAATCGGGCTCATTTATTGCTTCTTTGTTAATAAGCCTTGGATCTGTACCTAAAAGTCTTGCTTCATTGGTTATCTTAAGCATATTATCTACAGAAGGATCAACCATTCCATTTCTAATTCTTTCAGCTCTTTCAACATAGTTTTCCATTTCATGTTTTATAAACTCGCTTGGCTCCGAAGATACTAAAATGTATTTATCATCTTTAAGTTTTGGCACTGGCAGTTTTAGCATATCTGAGGTTTGAACATCTGCTATATTTTTAAATAAGGTCATTAGTTCTGGAAGGTTTGTAAACTTTGAAAACCTACTTCTAAACCTATAACCTGTACCTTCTGGAGCAAGTTCCAATGAAGAAACTACTTCACCAAAGCTAGCTGCCCAAGCATCAAAATGCTGAATACCTCTCCTTTCAAGTTCATGGTTTTGAAGATACCTTTGCATTACATACATTTCTGTCATAGAATTTGAAATAGGGGTTCCTGTAGCAAATATTACTCCCCTGCCTTCATTTATCTCATGGATATATTGGCATTTCATAAGCATATCACTGGCTTTTTTAGCTCTCGTATTGGATATTCCAGCCACATTTCTCATTTTAGAAAATACTGCACAGTTTTTATAATAATGTGCTTCATCTACAAACATAGTGTCAATACCAAGCTCTTCAAAGTTTATAACATCATCCTTTCTTGATTCATCAAGAAGTCTTTTAAGTTCACTCTCTAAACTCTTTTTAAATTTCTCCATCTGCTTTATAGACCAGTTTTCTCCTCGCTCTCTTTTAGTAGCTTCTATGGCATAGGTCATTTGCTCAATCTGATAATTTAACATTCTTTCTTGTCTTTCCTTTGAAATTGGTATTTTTTCAAATTGCGTATGCCCTATAATTATTGCATCATAAGCCCCTGTAGCAATTCTACTTACAAATCTTCTTCTATTTTGTTTTTCAAAGTCTTTCTTTGTAGTAACTAAAATATTAGCTGAAGGATATAATCTTAAAAACTCTGCTCCCATCTGCTCTGTTAAATGATTAGGAACTACAAATATGCTTTTCTTAGAAAGACCTAATCTCTTCAGTTCCATACCGCTTGCTATCATTTCAAAGCTCTTTCCAGCACCAACACAATGAGCAAGAAGTGTACTTCCACCATATAAAATTCTAGCTATAGCATTTACTTGATGCTGTCTAAGTTTAATATCTGGATTCATTCCTGGAAAGGTTAAATGAGATCCATCATATTCTCTAAGCCTTATGTTATTAAAGTTTTCATTATAGAATTCAACATACTTCTTTCTTCTGTCAGGATCTCTGAATATCCAGTTCTTAAATTCTTCCTTAATCTGATTTTGCTTTTCTCTTGCCAACATAGTTTCCTTTTGATTAAGGACGTATCTTACAGTATCGCTTTCTTCTATTCTGTCTTTTACAGTAACAGTTCTAAGGTTTAAAGTTTCTTCAACAATATAGTAGGCATTAAGCCTTTTAGTTCCAAAAGTTTCTGTTGCTGCCACAGAATATCCATCTACCCCCTTATTTTCAATAACCCAAGATGCATTAAAATTATTATAATGAACTTTTATTTCATTGCTGCTATAACGAGAACCTGAGTTTTGTGCATACTTTGGAGTTCCTAAGGTTTCATAAATAAATTTTTCTATATCTCCTTCATCAATCCATGTTATTCCAAGCCTTATATCAATTTCACTTGCTTCTAAATTTATTGGCTGAACTTTTTCTAAGGCTTCTATATTTTGTGTAAAAAGCTCTGGATTAGTTTCAGCATAAAGTTTTGCCAATTTTAATTTATGTCTCACATTGCCACTTAAATATTCATCTTGAGTTTCCCAGCCTTGAAGTAAATCATCTTTGCTATATTTTTCAGGATTTAAAAATATCAGACCTTTAAGTTCATTTATAATATTTTCTCTTGTGCTATCATAAATTTCTAGCATTAGAGATATATCTACTGTTCCTTTTTCATTTAAACTTACTGTAAGAGCTTCAATGGCTGTATCTACTTCTGTTATCTTTTCAAGTGGCCGTATAGTTTGTTTAGTGAACATATCAGCTTTAGTAACATTTTTGTTTTCATCTACTACTTCAATGGAACATAAGAGAGGATAATCATTGTCATCTCTAAAAGCTGTATTATTGGTTCTTGCTGTTATATATCCATGATTTTTAACAAAGGTATCATAACGTTTATTTAATATTTCCTGTTTTTCTTTTAGCTCTTCTTGAGTGCAGCCATTTGTTTGAATATCTATTATTTCTCTAGTGATTTCTCTTATAGCATGGAGACCTTTTATCCTTTCTAAAGTCTTTCCTGTAGCTTCAATTTTTCTCATTACAGCATTTTCTCTATAATAAAGCTGATTATCTATAAAAGTATAAGTGTAGTTTCTCACATTAGGATCAGCAGCAATAAAATCTTCTGTAGCAGCTTCTTCTCTTTCAAAACTTACTATATTAGCATTTAGATTTTCAACTACTCTAGCTAAAGCTTCACTTAAATCAAAATTCTCATCTTCATTAACTAAGGCTGTGTATTTACTACCTTCACCAAACATTCTCTGATCAAAAACCATTTTCCCAAGAAGCATTTCTGGATTATCAAGGAAGTATTCATTTATAGGAACTCCATCTTCTGTTTTTGCTACATGAAGCCAATTTTCTTCTGTAACCTGTACCCTTTCTCTCTTTTGTAGAAATATAATATCCGCAGTAACATCTGTATTTGCATTTGATTTAAAGGCAGTATTAGGAAGCCTTATTGCTCCAATTAATTCTGCACGCTCTGCAATGTACTTTCTTACACTATTGTTTTCTTTATCCATGGTTCCTTTTGAAGTTATAAAACCTATGATTCCACCTGGTCTTACTTTATCTAAAGCCTTAGCAAAAAAGTAATCGTGTATTAAAAAATTATGTTTATCATATTTAGGAGCATGCAGCTTATAATCTCCAAAGGGAACATTACCTATAGCAACATCAAAGAAATTATCTGGATAGTTATTTTCTTCAAATCCTTGTATTTTAATATCTGCCTTTTGATAGAGCTGCTTTGCTATTCTCCCTGAAATATCATCAAGTTCTACTCCATATAACTTAGAGTCTTTCATGCTGTCTGGAAGCATAGAAAAGAAATTTCCAACTCCCATAGAAGGTTCTAAAATGTTACCTATTTTAAATCCAAAGCTTTCAAGTGCTTTATATATTCCTTCAATAACTGTAGGTGAAGTATAATGAGCATTAGGCGTTGATGCTCTTGCAGATACATAGTCTTCAGTAGTAAGTAGTGCTTTTAGCTCTGTATATTCGCTATTCCATCCTGTACTATTAATATCAAAAGCTTGAGCCATACCTCCCCAGCCTACATATTTAGCAAGTATTTTTTGTTCTTCTGCTGTTGCAAATCTATTTTCTTCTTCAATAACCTTTAAAGTTTTAATGGCTTCTATATTGTTTCTAAATTTAGTTTTAAGTCCTCCAACTCCAATTTCATCTTCTGGACTATAGTTGTAATTTATTTTCTCAGCTTTTTCTTTTGCATTTGTTTTTTCTTTAGTTTCAGATTTTCTATTAACTTCATTGTTATTTAGCCAGCCTAAAATATTAGCTTCATAATTTTCTAATGTCCTGTTTTTATACTCTTCCCATTTAGAATTTTTGTTTTCAGATTTAATTTCATTATCTTTATCTGAAATATCAACTCTTTCCTCTTTGGTATCCGCTACATTTAGTGCTTCTTTATCCTTATTTTCAGGCATTAAAAAAGAGCCACTTTGTTGTGACTCAAAAATATCTATTTGCTTTATCTCATTTTGTAAACTATCTCGTGAAGAACTATCTCCTCTGCTGTTTCCTTTATTTTCTCCCTGTGTTTGAAGCTCTCCATGGTGTTTTCTGGATTCATTATCGGATCTGTCTTCAACATTTGCTCTATTAATATTTCTAGCCTCTGATGTGCTTCCTCGTTCACTTGATGCATTTTCTCCATCAGCTCCCCTTGTGCTAGAAGTAAGCTGTATCTGTTCTGATGATTGTTCTTTAGATAATTCAACGCCATCTGACCGTATTTTCCTAATGGCGTCTGATCCATTTCCTTGTTCTTTGATATTTGTATCTCTGGATAAAGTATTCCGTCTATCTCCTTGTAATTGAGATTTAAGTTCTCTTTCATAATTTTTTTCGCTCCTTTGCTCTCTCATAATTTTATATATTTCACTTTCAAATTCTCTAAGAATTTGCTGAGATATACTGCACACAGAATTTCCAAGTCTAAAAGTTAATGGTAGCGTATTAAAATGAGTTATTACCATAAATGTATTTTCATCATTAAAGCTTGAGTCTTCTATTCCACATCTTTTCGCCACCAAATAATTAACACTTTCTATAATGGTTTGGGTAAAATAATTTATAAATCCTTCTTTCGGCAAATCTTCAAGCCAAGTTTCTTTAATATCTGCCTCATAACCATCAATTATATTATCAAATTCCTCGTTAACTTTAATATCTGTAACACTTGATATTAGTATCTCTATAGAATTACTATCTAAATTATACTTTTCATTTATGTTTTTTAAAAGCTTTATACTGATTCCATCATCAAGCTTCCATAACTTAGGAATAGTGTGTTGTTCTCCATTGGTATCTTTAATATCAAATAAGTATGTTAATTTGAGTGTTGGCATAGAGGTATCAAAAACTGCTATACTTCTTGTTCCTTTATTTACATATCTTCCGACTTTTCTGTTCCATATCTCCATTGTAGCAACCATTGAAGCATCTGGTCTTTGAGCATAAATCAAAACTGCATTATCGAAGTTATACTTATAAATTCTTGCTGAAAAATCCAAGAATTCTTTCCATTCTTTCTTGTTAGATGTTACTATGCTTGTAATCTTCTCATATACTTCTTTAACCTCTATTATTCTACTCATCTAATACCTCCTTCCCCTGACTATCAAAATATAACTTTAGAGCTTTATCAATAATCTCTTCAATTTCTGGCTGCTTAACTTCTGGTTTGAAATATTTGCTTATTAGCTTAGGCTTCAATTTGATAGTCGCAGGCTTGTTTGACTTTGCCTTTTTATTAATTTCTCCTGAAAGAATTGAATGAGCTGTTTCTTCATCAAGTTTATTTTTTTCTGAATAATCCCTTAAGACTTGTGATTTCTTCAAATCAATTTTAAATTTATTTTCAATAAGTATAGCTTCAATAATATTTTGTTCATCTTCTTTTAAATATGAAAGTTCAACAGCTGCAAAGAATGGTATTTCTTCTATATCAAGTCTATCTTTTAATTCTTTTATAAGGTGACAAATCCTTAAATATCTTGATACTGTTCTTCCTGATAAATTAAAACTTCTTCCTGTTTCATCTGCACTTGTTAACTTCTCGCCTAATAGTCGAGAAGTTTCTTCAACCTTCATTTCATCAGCTTTTAGCATAGTTTCAATTTCTTTTAAAAGGTCTGTTCTTTTGCCTTGAGATGTTAGTGCTTTATGATGTTCTGATAAAGCAGCAGCTCTTTCTGAAAACAGCATATCAGTAAAGGACCTCTGCATAAGATTGGTTTCAGTTACTATAAGAATAGCTTCTTCATCGTCTATGTTTTCTTTTATAGATACAGGAACTTTGTTAAGTCCTGCAACCTTTGCAGCATTAACCCTATTATGTCCAGACAATATCTCATAACTGTCTCCCTTTTTTCTTACTATAACAGGCACAATTATTCCTAACTCTTTGATGCTTCTGACCATATTATCAAATCTTTCACCCTCATATAATTTGAAAGGATGATTTAAAAAAGGTATCAGTCTATCAATTTCAACTTCTATAACGCCAGAATTAGTATCACCTTTAACTTCACTGTCTCCAAACATATCATCTAAGCTCATCAACTTTCTCTCACTCATATTGCAGCCACCTCCTTAGCAAATTCTCTATATGCAATAGATACTTTATTTTTAGAATCATATTCTATGGTACTCTTGCTTTTCATATTAGCCTCGCCAACCTTAACTGAAGTTGGTATCTTATTTTCAAAAATATTTATTCTGCTTCCATAAGCATCCTGAATTATTGATAAAACTTCTTTTGAAAGCTTCATTCTTTCTGCATACATGGTTAAAAGTATTCCATCAACCTCAATCTTAGGATTTATTCTTTTCTTAACTCTTATAATATTTCTAAGAAGTAACTCCAAGCCTTTGGCTGAAAGATATTGAGGAGTAACAGGAATAATCACACTATCACAAGCAGCAAGTGCATTTATAGTAAGCATACCTAGTGATGGAGAACAATCAATAATTACATAGTCATAATCATTTTTTATTTCGTCAACAATAGATTTTAAAACAAGTTCTCTGCTCATAACATTAACAAGGGCTATTTCGATTGCTGATAGCTCTAAGCTGCATGGAATAATATCAATATTTCCTGCCGAAATAAAATATTCTTCCTTTTTAGGTAAGCTTTTTTCTTCAATAGCAAGAGACATCAAGTTATATATTGTCGTTTTTATACTGTCCGTATTGTCATATCCAAAGCATACTGTTAAACTGCTCTGCGGATCGAAGTCTATAAGTAATACCTTCTTTCCCATTTCTGCTAATGCATATCCTAAATTTAAAGTTGTTACGGTTTTGGCTACACCTCCTTTTTGATTTACTATTGAAATCACCTTATTACTAATCATAAGATTTGCCTCCTCATTATTTTTTGTACACTTTTAAGTTTCTTTATAAACTCAATTATATCTTATGTCTGTATTTTTGTAAACTAAATAGTTTCTATAAATTCAACAAAGTTGCTATTGTAAATTTTTTAGTGTATATTTGTATATATAATATTTAAAGGTGTGAATATTTATGGCATTAACTATGGGTGAGAAAATTAGAATTATATTAAGGCGAAAAAAAATAACCATATCAGACTTAGCCGATATGGTTGGTACTTCTCGTCAAAATTTAACTAATAAATTGAATCGTGACAACTTTTCTGAGCAGGAATTAATTGAAATTGCTACAGCTCTTGGCTGCAAATTTGAAGGATTTTTTATTTTTGATGATGGGGAGAAAATATAGTATTTTCTCCCTAAATTTTAACTAACTTAATTCATCTATTACATTTTGAATACTATGTAATGTTCCATTATTTAAACCATTATAATACTTTACATGTTCTTTTGTTGCTTCAAGAGCCTTTTTAAATTGCTCTTCTCCAAATTCCAATTTGATCTTTTCTAATAAATAGCGAGTAGCATATGTATTCATTGTTCTTGTATAACGTTGACCTTCCATCATTGCAAGAAAATTAGTAACATAATCACCTGCTGATCCAGCATTCATACCTGTTTCATCTGCAATTTTGTATTTTGCTTCATTACGAGTCAAGTTCCCATGATAAACCATTTTAACTATCTCATATGCTCTATGTGTCATTTCATTTGTTATTTTCATAGTTTCACGCCCCTCACTATTGCTGTTTAGAAAAGAATCTCTATATTTCCTCAATGTATCAAGAACCTCACTCCATATTTCTACCTTATCTCCTTCCACTATAAATACCTTCCCATGAGAATTACTAGCATCTGTTTTCATCTGTGCGAAATTACCTCTAAAATCACTTACATAAGTGTCAGGATATTTTGTAGAATTCGAACATCTTTCCATTAATTCCTCATAACTTACTACCCCTTGTTCCTCTTCAATTTTTAAAAATGCCTTAATTAATTTATGGTTATTTTGTTTTTCTCGATTTGCCCATACTGGAATCTTTCTGTTTGCTTTAGCATAATTGTTATCTTCAACTGTTTTAATTGCAGGAGTTGTTGTTTTTACAGTGTTAGAAGATAACTCTTTAGCGGCTTTTAAGAAACTATCACTAATGTAATTAGAAAGTAGTTTTTCTATAATTTCCTCTTTATTTTCTTTGTTTAATGTTACTGCGAAATTAAATTTTTCTAAAATTTCAGCGTTAATTAAGCAACTGAATGTACTCTTATCCATATATACATACTCCCTTTTTCTCTTTGATTCAATTATACATATCAAACACTAATTTGTAAATATGTAATTGCAAATTATCATATTTGCAAATTAAAAAATGCAATATATATTTTTTATATAAAATAAAAAATCACCCCTTAAAGCGGTGAAATCAAGAAAAGTATTAGCATTTATCAAAAATGTATCTTATGGTATAATATTGATATTAATTCTAATTGAGGGAGGATATTATGTCTTATACAATAATTGAAGAAGGAATAGCTAAAGCAAAAGAGATTCCAACTTGGAGTTCTGTTTTAGTTGAATATAATCATTCTAAACACCCTAATGAATATATTTGCTACGATATGAATTTTTCATCTGTTGATTTATTGTCTACAACAATTACAGGTATGTGCGATGCTTTCTTATCTATTGTAAAAAAATATGATAAAAAAGTTATAGATTATACTGGAGAAAATCCTAAAAATGTAGTAGACAAGCTTTCAACTAACAATACTGTAATTTCAACCTGCTGGAATTTTTTAATTGAACATATAAATAATAGCGATGATACAACTAACTTCAAACATATAAAAGCCAATGCATATGTTTTTATTGGTTCATATACCTTAAGTGATGGTACTTCTGAAAATATATATCTAATAACAAGAAAAAATCCACTCCTTACATATAAAAAAGGACGTACTCCGATCTTTACATCTCAAAACAACACCATTGCTAAAGCAGATGAACCACTAGTTCAATTTAGTAAATCATTTGATGCCATTGTTTACAAAAACACTATGTATATGATTAATAACAATTGTGAAAGCATATTTAACATGGAATACACTCATAAAATCCTATGTAAAAAGCACTTATCAGAACTAGAAGCCGCTAATATTATTGCTAATTTTGAGAATTATGATTCTTTTGCCTCTTCAGGACAAAATCCAAAAAAATTTATAACCTATGATGCTTCCATTGTTGAAAAACTGACGCAAACAAAATGGAAAAACAAGTTAGCTAAGGACTTGAAAATCCCACTTGATTCTACAACAAAAAAATTTGATTTGCACGAAGAAGCAAATGCACGAAAATTTACTTTAGCAATTTGCGGTAAAACAAAATTAAATATGTTTGATGATGGTATTTGTGAAGTACCTAGCTCAACACCATTAATTATTTAACTAAATAAAAAGGCTTATTTAATGGGGCTATTTCAATGGTATTACCTTTATTTGCACATAGATTTTTACAACTTATAGCTAATACTTGTATAGACTTTGTTCCTGGTTCTGGTACCCATACAAGTTCACATGTATAAAATTTATAATTTTTTAATTCAAATAACAAATTGGCATATACATTATTATTTCGAATGCACAGGAATGCAAGTATTCCAAAGTATATTATAAATTGTATAACACTATCCCACTTAGTAAAATCAAAAACAAATAAAGGTAGTATGTATGAAAGTAAAAATTCTGAAGTAATTCCTTTTTCTTGAGTTGCCTCAACTACTTTATACTTTCTATAATCAGAATTTTTTATATTTTTCATAGAAAACCAAATTATAATTATTGAACATAATATTCCTATTAAAATGCAGCATACCACAATATATTCAGTATAGATATATACTTTATTACTGATTAGACTCTTTATATCTATAAACAGTACTGTTATCCAAAGTGGTAAAAAAGATGTAAAAAACATTGCACTTTTAAAAAGTTTATTCATCTTACTTCTCCTCTTTTTTCCTCATTATATCATAATCTATGCTTCTAGTAACACTAAAATTCCCATTTAAACATATACACTTTTCTTAAAATCATCTCTCCTCCCATTAGTCATTCATAATTAGTATATTTTTTGCACTTAATAAATAATTCGTATTCTAAAACAAAAAGTTCAAATTTTTCAATTTGAACTTTTTAGTAATAATTTTATTAAAGATTATTTTATTGTTTTACATATCTACTTTCACCATATCAAATCCCCACTCTAACCTTAACGCCCTGAATAAATTCTTTATTTCTAAAATCATCACCATTTGTGTTAAAGTTATGAAAGCTTGCAAAGTGAGTAAATTCAATGATTATAACAAATCCTTGCGACGTATTCCTACTACACACTCCACATGCGCAGTATGCGGAAACATATCTACAGGCTGAACTGCTTCTATCTTGTATCCTAGTTCTTCTAGGATTCTTAAGTCTCTTGCTAAAGTACTAGGATCACAGGAAACATATACTACTCTTTTTGATTTTGCTTTTCCTATAGCTTCTAGTAATTTTATATCGCATCCCTTTCTTGGAGGATCTACTACTATAACATCTGGATTTATTCCCTTTTCTATTAAATCAGGTATTATTTCTTCAGATTTACCCACAAAGAACTCTGCATTATCCACAGAATTTATGTTAGCATTTTCTTTTGCATTGTGGATAGCTTCTTTTATTATTTCTACTCCATAAACTTTTTTTGCTTTTTGTGAAAGGAATAATGTTATTGTTCCTGTACCGCAATATGCATCAAAAACTGTTTCTTTACCTGTAAGGGCAGCATATTCTAATGCTTTAGAATACAATACTTCTGTTTGGTTTGGATTAACTTGAAAAAATGAAAGAGGTGATATTTTAAATTTAAAGTTTCCTATATAATCCGTTATTATATCGTCTCCCCATAATGTTATACACTTTTCACCTAGTATTACATTAGTATCTTTTTCATTTATGTTTTGAATAACACTTTTTATTCCATCAGTATTATTTTTTATCATTTCTACAAATTCACTTATATATGGAATATCTTTTTTAGTTGTTACTAATACAACCATAACCTCATTAGTTTTAAACCCTCTACGAATCATTATATGTCTTATTAATCCTTTAGGATTAAATTTTCCATCTATTGTTGCAGGTATTATTTTGTACTTTTCTATCCAAGTTCTAGTTATTTCAGTAACCTTATCTGCTATCTTATCTTGAATTAAACAAGTATCTAAATCTATTATGTCATGACTTCTTGGTGCATAAAAGCCGATTGATAATTTTCCTTTTACCATTCCAACTGGTAGCTGAACTTTGTTCCTGTATCGTTCTGGAACATCCATTCCTAATGGATATGTTACAAGTTCTTTTGATAATCCACCAATTTTTGAAACACAATCCTTAACTCTTTCATATTTATAATCTAACTGTTTTTCATAACTTATATGTTGAAGTGAACAGCCTCCACATCTTTTGTAATTTATGCATTTAGGTTCTACTCTATCTTCTGAGGCCTCTACTATCTCTAATAGCTTTCCATAGGCAAAGTTCTTCTTAACCTTAACTATTAATACTCTTACCTTTTCACCGTATATAGCACCTTCTACAAATATTGGATATCCATCTATTTTAGCAATACCTTCGCCTTCATAGCCTACACCAACTATATCTAATATATATTCATTATTCTTTTCAACCAAAATAATCACCTCTTAAAATCTTATATAAAAATTTTAACTATTCTCTAAAGTTTCATCTTATAATATCATGAACTCACTATAGCCACAAGGGGATATACTTTTCTTCTTAAGTTTATACACTTATCAAAAATTTATATTACTTAAATCTATGTCAGACTGTTAACTACAAATTATTAATTGATATATAGCATACTTATTTTAGGGTAAAAAAAAATGGCATCCTAAGATGCCCAAATTCAGAATTAGTTGCCATTTAATTCCATTTAATATTATTACAATATTCTTTTCATAATATACATTATAACTGAAATATTATCAATATAATTATTAACATTTTGTTAATTATCTAAATATAACTACTTTTATATCTATAATTACACAATTTATTAACAAATTTAATATATTTTTAGTTATTAATGATAATGATTATCATTTTGTACCTATAGTATATTTCATAGTCTTCATATCTATTATAATAAATTCTTTTGTTAATATACTATAACTAAAAAGACTATAAAAGTTTTGAATATATTTAATAAAATATAGACTTCAAAATTTTATAGCCTTTAATAAATGCTTTGTTAAATTTTAATAATAAATATAGTTTAATAAATTTATATAAGATTCAATTCTTTTATTATTGTCTTTATTTTTTCCTCTTGTAATTCATTAGCCATTAAAAATGGTGGAGTACAATAATCCTCCATTTTTATTCCTCTAAGGATCATAGCTCTTTTTATTATAGGAATAAATGGCTTTCCTATATCATATAAATTCATCATTTTATCTACTATACCTTGTATTTTTATAACTTCTTCTAAGTCTTTACTATTTATTGCTTTTACCCATTTAGAGAATACTTCAGGATAAAGATTAGAAAGTCCTCCAATACATCCTGCCCCTCCTGAAATTATATTATGTGCGAAGTTCTCATCATATCCAGAAAAGATCATAAACTCTGGAAACTCCTTAGATAAAGTAGTTACTAATTTTCTTGTATGTCCCATTTCTGTTACTGTATCTTTATATCCTACTATATTCTTATGTTTTTTAACTAGATTTAATGTTATTTCTGGAGTCACATCATATCCATTTCTATCAGGAAAATTATATAATAATATATCTCCATTTATTTCCTTAGCTAACTTATCATAGTATTCTTCAATACTTTCATTTGATAAAGAAAAATAATATGGTCCTATAATCATAACTGCATCTGCCCCTGCATTAAGAGCATAATTTGATAATTCAATTGTATTATCTTCCCTCATACAACTTGTACCAACATAAACTTTAACTCTTTTATTCACATATGATACAACTTCATCAATAATTTGCTTCTTTTGATTTGTTGTCATTGAAAAGAATTCTCCTGTACTTCCCATTATGACTAACCCATCAATTCCACCTTTTATTAAATGATCCCATATATTTTTATTTGCTTCTATATCTATGTTACCATTAGAATCAAAAGCCGTTACAACTGGTGTTAAAAACATTGCTTTATTCATATTTTCTCCTTTTCTGCCACAAATTATTCTACTTTATTTATTAACCTACCGATTTCGGATATCTCACAGGATATAGTATCACCTTTCTTCATAAATTTAGGTGGATCAAAGCCCATCCCTACACCTGCTGGTGTTCCTGTTGCAATAATATCTCCTGGTTCTAAGGTCATACCCTTAGAAAGTTCTTCTATTATACTTGGAATATCCTTTATAAGCATTTTTGTATTAGATTTTTGTCTTATTTCTCCATTTAGTGAACTAGATATATCCATTTCTATTGGAAATTTAACACTATCTTTATATAAGATACATGGTCCCATAACCGAATATGTGTCTAAGCTTTTTCCTATATACCATTGACCGTGTAACTGTTGTAAATCTCTAGATGATATATCATTAAAAATTGAATAACCAAAAATATACTCTTCTGCTTTATCCTTTGATATGTTCTTTCCTTCTTTACCTATGATTATAGCTAGTTCAACTTCATAATCAATTTTTTCATCTAAGTCAAACCGTCCTTCTATAACTTCTCCACTTCCAATAATATTTTTAGCTCTCTTTGAGAAATATACTGTTTTTTCTACTTCAACAAAATTACTTTTATCAAAACCTCTTTTAGTTTCTTCTAAATGATCTCTGTAATTTACGCCTACACATATTACATCATGTATCGGATTTTCTATAGGTGCACATAATTTTACTTTCTCTAACTCATAAATTTTATAATTATTATCAAAGCTTGTAACTACTTCTTTTAATTTCAATATTTCTTCATTACTTATATTCTTAATTAAATCTACTATAGATTTAAAACTTCTTCCTTCTAAGATAGAATTTATCTCAATTATATAAGCTTCATTTTTAGAAAGTATTCCTATATTTTTACTTCCTTCATATATGAAATTTATAAATTTCATTATTCATTCTCCTTTATACATAATTACAAAGTCTTGCAATTGCTGTTTCTGTATAACCAAGGGATTCTGCTTTAGTAATTTTACCTGATGCAACTTCAGAAACTTCTTTTAATAATTCTTGTCCCATTTCTTCCAATGTTTTTTCTCCATATATAATAGGACTAGCATCTATATCAATGTTATCTACCATATTGTTATATGTTTGCCTATTAGCCGTAATTTTTATAACTGGTACAATTGGATTTCCTGTTGGTGTTCCTCTACCGGTTGAGAATACTACTATTTGAGCTCCTCCAGCTACCATACCTGCTACAGAAGATGGATCATTTCCTGGAGTATCCATTATAACAAGCCCTTTTTCTGATACTTGCTTTCCATAATCGTAAACTGCATTTACTGATGTATGCCCACCCTTATGAATGCAACCTAATGATTTTTCTTCAAGAGTAGTAAGCCCACCTGCCTTATTTCCTGGAGATGGATTTCCTTCTCTAACCTCTTCTCCTACCAATTGTAAGGCCTTTTCATAACGATGTACTATATGATATATTTGTTCCTTAATTTCAGGTGTCTTAGCTCTTTCTGCTAAAATATGCTCTGCTCCTATAAATTCAGTAGTTTCTGAAAGGATAGATGTTCCGCCTTCTTCCACCATAAGATCACTTAGTTCCCCAATTAACGGATTTGATGCTAATCCACTTGTTGGATCTGATCCACCACATTCTGTTCCTATAATCAATTCTGACATTGGAAACTCTTGTCTTTGTAACATAGATGCCTCTTGCACCATTTTTTTTGCTGCACGTACAGCTCTTTCAATAGTTGTAAGAGTTCCTCCATTTTCCTGAATTATAAACTGCTCAAGTGGCTTATTTGTTCTTTCTCTAATAGCATCAACTACTAAATCCATTTGGCAGTTCTCACAACCTAATGACACAACTACTATTCCATATACATTTGGATTAGCAGCCATCCCTGCCATAACATCCATAGTTAATTGTTGATCTCCTGCAACTTGTGAGCATCCATTTTGATTATTAAAAGTTACAGCTCCTTCTA
Organism: Clostridium sp. C8; assembly: GCF_001010885.1. NCBI lineage: Bacteria > Bacillati > Bacillota > Clostridia > Eubacteriales > Clostridiaceae > Clostridium > Clostridium sp. C8. The sequence continues at coordinate 90,939 of NZ_LBMX01000103.1, forward strand.
CTTGAGATGCTATAATCCTTGTTGTATCTGATGCACATACGCTTGCTGGCAAAATAAACACATGATTCCTTATTCCAATTCTACCATCTGGTCTCTTATATCCTAAAAATTTCATATATATTCCTCCTACACTCTATAACTCTTCTCTATGATTTTCTACATTATGAACATGAACATGTTCTCCAGACTCAATATCAATTCCTGCTAATCCTATATGTTGTCCATATTTAATAATAGGATCACCTTTCTTGATGTCTTTAGTAGCAAATTTATGATAAATTTTAATATTATCTTTTGCTATTAAAGTTTTTTCTTCATTATCAAATTTATAATTAATTTCCTCTCCCTTTTCTATCTCTTTAATTACAACAGCCACGTTGTCCTTTACATCAATAATTAATGAATTTATCATTTTAAATACCTCCCAAATACTTTATATCTTTTTTTATTTACTTGCTGGCAAACCTTCTTCTGTCACCATATTTTTATTTAAAGGAATTTGTGGACATCCATATTTCTTCGCCCACCAGTCAGTTACTAAAGGAACTAATATTGCTGTAACAACAGTAGCTGCAGCTACTTGAGAAGTTGCTACGTCTACAAATGGTGTCCAAGTTGGATCTATTAATGCCACAGCTGCAGGAACAGCAATAGCATTCCCAGCAGTAGTTGCAACTGCCCAACCTGCATAACCTGGACGTCTACCTATCACCTTATCACAAAATACAATGAATGTACCACCAATTCCCAATGTTATTAGTCCTAATAATATCCCTTGTGGACCACCCTTTGCAACATTAGTTAAATTAATTCCAGCTCCTAATGTTAAACCAACAAAAGGAATTAAAATATCTCCTGCTGGTGCTAAGAAATCTCTTAAGCTCTTGTCCAAGTTTCCAAGAATCATACCAACTATTATTGGAATTACCGTTGCTATTAAGGCTTTTCCCGGTATATTAGCTAGTCCAGATGCTCCTAATGCAATTAATGTAAAGAATGGACCATCATTTAAAGCTAGTAAGGCCATTGCCGCACAATCAGTTGTATCTCCATAAGTTTTCATTAATGCTAGATAGATACTTCCATTACTATTTGTAACTGCACTAATTATTGCTAATGCAGATAATCCTAGAATTCCATTAAAACCAAAGACTTTTCCAACTGTTATACCTATTGCAGCTCCAATAGCAAACTTAGCAAGTAGTAATATCCCACCACGTTTAACCACTTTTGGCATATCTTTAAGTTGTAATGTAGTTCCTAAACAAAATAACTGAATACCCATTGCTGTTGCTGCTCCTGCATTTGAAAATACAGCAGTAGTAAAGGACCCTATTTTAAGTGCTTCAGGAAAAAATGTGTTTAAGAATGATCCAATTAATAATGGAACAATCATCATACCTGCTGGTACCTTTTTTAAAAATTTCATGATCATAAATTACATCCCCCTCATTTAGTTCGTTTATACAAACCTATTATATATTTACGAACTTCTTGTTTTTATATTACCACCTTTTTCTTTATAAGTAAACGTTTTATAAAAATTTTTTTATCATTGTTTTGATGAAAATTATTTGCTATAATTCACTTAATAAAGGGGAGGGAATATTTAATGAAAAAAAATGAGCATAGACCTACAGAAAGGGTTTTAGATATTCTAGAATTATTGTCTTCTAATCCTGAAGGACTTACATTAACAGAAATCTCAAATTTAATAGATGCACCTAAAAGTAGCTTATATCCTGTAATCCATACTATGGCTGCTAGGAAATTTATATTTATGAATAAAAACACTTATAAGTACACAATAGGAATTTCTTCTTATTGTATTGGTTCATCTTATACAAACAATGTAAATATACTTGAATTTATAAAAACTGAAATGAAATATATAGTTGATAATTCAGGCGAGATTTGCCAACTAGGTGTTCTTGATGGAAATCAAGTTTTATATATAGCTAAAGTAGATTCTGAAGAGCCTATTAGGCTTATTTCTTCTGTTGGGAAAAGACTTCCTGCATATTGTACTTCTTTAGGAAAATCTCTTATTTTCAATAAGAATTTAGACGAATTAAAACTTATGTATCCATATGGATTAAAAGCTTATACTGAAAATACTATAACTGATATTGAAGTTCTTTATAATCAATTACTTAAAGTAAGATATGATGGATATAGTACTGAAAATATGGAAATTAATGATTACACTTCTTGTATTAGTGTCCCATTATTTAAAGATTCTCAAATTCTAGCTGCTATTAGTGTAAGTATTCCTAGTTTTAGATTTAATGAAGAAAAATTCGAAATCATAAAAAATTTACTTTTAGAAGTTCGTCTTAAAATAGAAACCTTCTTTAAAAGTAATGATATTGATCCTGATATTTTTGCTTTCAATAGTATAGATTAATTAAGAGTAAAAAAAAGATATAGGATTTATTAGTTATTACACTAACTATCCTATATCTATATTACTCTATTTAACTAAATGCTTATCTTTTATTCAACCACGCTTATCTTTAATAAGTTAGTAGTTCCTATTTCAGCTATTGGAACTCCAGCTGCTATCACAACTGTATCTCCTGACTTAACAAATCCATTAGCTTCTGCAACTCTAACTGATTCTTCCATCATTTGGTCAGTTGATTCCATTTGTCTTGAAACAACTGGATAAACTCCAAAGCATAATGCTAACTTTTTAGCCACTTTTTCATCTGGAGTTACAGCAACTATTGGACAATCTGGTCTACATTGAGATAATCTTCTTGCAGTTGCTCCACTTTGTGTTGATGAAATTATTGCTGAAGCTTTTAATTCATTTGCAGCATTTGCAGCTGCTCTTGAAATAACTCCTGCTATAGCTGGTATATGTTTCTTAGCTTTTGATGTAGCTATTTCGTAGTGTAATTGGCTTTCTGCTTCTATAGCTATTTTTGCCATAGTTTCTACAGCTTCTACTGGCCAATCTCCATTTGCTGATTCTCCTGATAACATTATAGCATCAGTTCCATCATAAATAGCATTAGCAACATCAGATACTTCTGCTCTTGTTGGTCTTGGATTTCTTATCATAGAATCTAACATTTGTGTAGCTGTTATAACTGGTTTTCCGATTATATTACACTTTTCAATTATCATTTTTTGAACTGCTGGTAGTTTTTCCATTGGAATTTCTACTCCTAGATCTCCTCTAGCTACCATTATTCCATCAGATGCTTCTAATATAGCATCTATATTGTCTACACCTTCTTGGTTTTCTATTTTTGAGAATATTTGAATATGCTCTCCACCATTTTCAACTAATATTTTTCTTATGGCTTCAACATCAGATGCTTTTCTTATAAATGAAGCTGCAACTAAATTAACTCCAATTTCACAACCAAATTTTAAATCAGCTATGTCTTTTTCTGTTAATGCTGGTAACTTAATTGAAACTCCTGGAACGTTAACTCCCTTATGTGTTCCTACAAATCCTGTATTCATAACTTTACAGTTAATCTTGTTTCCTTCAATTGATTCAACTTTTAGTCCAACTAAACCATCATCTATTAATATAATATTTCCTGGTTTAACATCATTAGCTAATCCTTCATATGTAACTGTACACTTAGTTGTATCTCCAATTACATCTCCACCTGCATATATTACAAAATCCTCACCTGATTTTAGTTCAACTTTTTTAGGCTCAAATTTTCCAGTTCTTATTTCTGGTCCCTTAGTATCTAGCATTATAGCTATTTCTTTATTGTATTTTTTAGCTAAGTCTTTAACTAAATTTATTCTTTCAGCATGTTCTGCATGATCTCCATGTGAAAAGTTGTGTCTTGATGCATTCATTCCTGCTTCTATTATTTTTGATAATATTTCTGGATTTTCACTAGCTGGTCCTATAGTACAAATCATCTTAGTTTTTCTCATGTAACAACACTCCTTTAATTTACGTATATAATTTTATTGTTGGCTTTAAAAATATTTATTTTATTGAGTAATAAATCAAAAATTTATGTCCTAAGATGAAATTTCGTTTGCTATTTTATATAATTTTTCATCAAATGTTCTATCTATTGCTAATGCTTCATCTATATCTTGATCGATTATCTCATTATTTTTTATTCCTATAACTCTTGAAGTTTTTCCTTCTAAAAGAACTTCAACAGCCTTAGCTCCCATTTTAGATGCTAACACTCTATCAGTTACTGTTGGACTACCACCTCTTTGAATATGTCCAAGTACTGTTGCTCTTGTTTCAATTCCTGTAACTTCTTCAACATACTTAGCTAATTCTTGAGCTCCACCTACACCTTCAGCTAATAAAACTAAATTGTGTATTTTTCCTTTTTGTTTTCCTTCTAATATAACTTTACAAAGTTCTTCTTTTGAGAATCCCTTTTCTGGAGTTATTATATATTCTGCTCCACCTGCAATACCTGCATATAAAGCTATATCTCCACAATCTCTTCCCATAACTTCAACTATTGATACTCTTTCATGAGAAGTTGATGTATCTCTAATTTTATCTATAGCATCTATTACTGTATTTAATGCAGTATCAAATCCTATTGTGAAATCAGTATAAGATAAATCATTATCTATTGTTCCTGGTAAACCTACAGTCTTAACACCTAATTTTGATAAAAGCTTAGCTCCTGTAAATGACCCATCTCCACCAATTACTACTAAAGCGTCTACTCCATATGCTTTTAGTATTTTAGTAGCTTTAATTCTTACTTCTTCTTTTTTAAATTCTTTACATCTAGCAGTTCTTAAGATAGTTCCTCCTCTATGGATAATATCTGATACTGAAGATCTATCCATAGTAAATAATTCTCCATTGATTAAACCACTATATCCTCTTTGAACTCCCATTACTTCTATTCCATGATATAAAGCAGTTCTTACAACAGCTCTTATTGCTGCATTCATTCCTGGAGCATCTCCACCACTAGTTAAAATAGCTATTTTTTTCATGCTGTTTCCTCCTTAACACCACCGGGACAAAGGTTGTCCCACTCTCTGTGGAATTATCCATTTTTTTATTACTATAATAATTTTAATTATTGCACAAATTAATCTAATTTCTTTACTACTTTTTACTACCTTATTTATTTTACTTGCTACTTAAAGTTTATGCAACTAAAATAAATGCAATATTTTGATTTTTATCGACTTTTTTATACTTTCTTATTTATATTATAACCTAAATAAATATAATTTATAGACTATATAATAATTTTTTCTTATTTTTTAATTATAATTTCTTTGTTTTTCAAATTTATTAAAGATATAAGGAATATTGTGCTTTAGTAAAATTTAGAAAAATAATTTGAAAAAGGAAGATGATTTTATTCAAGCTTCCTTTTCAATAGTTTACTCTATAATTTTAACATTTTCTTCACCAACAATTTCCTTAAAATAAATTATTGCTTCAGACTCCAAGTTTATCCATATATCCTTTGGCGCTCTATAATTTTTTCTGTCATTAACAGTAAAAATAAATACAGTAGTGTCACCTTTATATTCTGGAGGCATTCTTTTTAATTCTTTCATTAATTCTCTACCTTCATCAAGATTATTTACTCTAATATAAACTTTGGCTGTGTTTATTTTCTCCAAAGGTTCTATACTTTCGCATATAAGCTTTGGCTGTTCATCTTCCTTTATATTTACTCTTCCCTTTATAACAACTAAACTATCTTCTTTAATAAATTCTCTAACTTTATCTAAAGTCTTAGGAAATACTATAACTTCTATAACTCCTGTTAAATCTTCCATTTTTAAAAATGCCATCATAGTATTATTCCTTGTTATTTTTTGATTAGCTTCTGCTATTATACCTCCAAGTATTACTCTTTCTTCATCTGTTATCATATCCTCTGGTAGATCACTTGCATTATAATTTTCTTTTATTAATTCATATGACTTATAAATTTTTTCTATATCAGTACTAGTTTGAGCTTTCAAGCTATCTGCATATTCATCTAAAGGATGACCTGAAAGATATAATCCTGTCATTTCCTTTTCCATTGCTAAAAGATTTTTCTTTGCAAATTCCTTAATATTTGGATAATTAATCTCAGGCACTTCAATTTCTTCCTCTAATCCAAATAAACTCATTTGTCCATCTATATTTCTCTTCTTTTCATTGCTGACTCCATCCATTAATTTTTCATATACAGCTAAGAGCTTAGATCTAAAAACTTCAAAGCAATCAAGTGCTCCTGATTTTATTAGGCTTTCTATTGCTCTTTTATTTATAGATGACAAATCTATTTTGTTTATAAAATCCATTAATGATTCAAAATCACCTTTTTTATTTCTGGCTGCTACAATATTTTCTACAACATTATAACCAACATTTTTTATTGCTGCCAATCCAAATATAATTTTATCACCTTCAACAGTAAATTTAGAATAACTTTTATTTATATCTGGTGATAATACTTGTATTCCTAAACCCTCTGCAAAATTTATGTAATATGCTACTTTTTCACTTATTCCCATAACAGAATTAAGCATTGCTGCTATGGTTTCTACAGGATAATATTTCATTAAATATGCCGTTTGATAACTTATTACAGCATATGCTGCTGCATGGGACTTATTAAAAGCATAGGAGGCAAATTCCATCATCTGATCAAAAATTTTATTTGCAGCTTCTTCAGAAATGCCATTTCTTAAACAACCTGGAACCTCTATAGTTCCATCTTCATTTACAATACCGTAAATAAAATTCCTTCTTTCCTCTTCCATAACTTTATGCTTTTTCTTAGACATAGCTCTTCTAACAAGGTCACTTCTTCCTAATGAGTATCCAGCTAGTTTCATAACTATTTGCATAACTTGTTCTTGATATACTATAACACCATAAGTAACGTCTAATATATCTTCAAGCTCTGGGGTAATATATTTCACTTTATCTGGATTTTGCTTTCCTTCTATATATTTAGGAATTTCAGCCATCGGACCTGGTCTATATAAAGAATTACCTGCTATAATATCTTCTAATGAGTCTGGCTTTAGTTCCTTCATAAATGATGTCATACCCGGAGATTCAAATTGGAAAATACCCGCTGTCTTTCCATCTCCAAACATTTTATAAACTTCCTTATCCTCAAAGTTTATCTTATTTAAGTCTAACTCTATATCCCTATTTTTTTTTATCATTTTAACTGCATCGTTTATTACTGTTAAGGTCCTTAGACCTAAAAAATCCATTTTTAAAAGACCTAATTCTTCTAAAGTGGTCATATCAAATTGTGCTACTATAGAATCTTCGTTTTTTTGAAGTGGAACATATTCAACTAAAGGCTTAGATGATATAACTACTCCAGCTGCATGAGTTGATGAATGTCTAGGTAATCCTTCTAAACTCTTACTTACATCTATTAAAGCTTTTACTCTTTCTTCATTATTATATGCTGCTTTAAGCTCTGGGTTTATATCTAGAGCTTTATCTATGGTTATTCCAAGCATAGTAGGAATCATTTTAGCAATTCTATCTACCTCTGCATAAGAATAATTCATAGCTCTTCCAACATCCCTTATACATGCCCTTGGTGCCATAGTTCCAAAGGTTATTATTTGTGAAACATTGTCTATTCCATACTTCTCAACAACGTAATCAATAACTTCTTGTCTTCTTTCGTAACAAAAGTCTGAATCTATATCTGGCATGCTTACTCTTTCAGGATTCAAAAATCTTTCAAAAATTAAATTATATTTTATTGGATCTATTTTGGTTATTCCTAACGTATATGCTACTATTGAACCTGCTGCCGATCCACGTCCAGGCCCTGTTGGGATTCCTCTTTCATTAGAAAACCTTATAAAATCCCAGGTAATTAGGAAATAATCTACATATCCCATTTGTTTTATTACTGATAGTTCATACTCTAATCTCTCAATATATTCACAGGCTTCTTCATTTTCCTTGTAATAATCCACAACTTCTTTCACATTTAGTGATTTACCAACAACTTCTTTAAAAACTTCATATCTTTCAATTAAACCAGAATAACAAATATTCTTTAAATATTCATATGGCTCAAAGCCTTCTGGAACTGGAAACTTAGGAAGCTTTGATACATGGAATTCATAATCAAAATTACATTCTTCTGCGATTTTAGTTGTATTTTCTAAAGCCTCTGGAATATATGAAAACATATCCCACATTTCATCTGAGGATTTCAAATAAAATTGATCTGAAGGATATCTTCGTCTATTTGGATCATCGATAGTTTTGGCAGTTTGAATACACATAAGTACATCGTGTGACTCTGAATCACTTTGATTTATATAATGAACATCATTAGTTGCTACTAAAGGAATTGCTGTTTCTTTTGATAATTTAATATTTGCTTCTGTAACCTTTCTTTGTTCATCCATACCATGATTTTGTATCTCTAAGTAAAAACCATCTTTAAAAATATCCTTATATAGAAGTGCTATTTCTTTAGCTTTTTCATAATTATCTTTAAGATGCCAAGCTTGCACCTCTCCACCTAAGCAAGCACTTAATGCAATAAGTCCATTACTGTGGGCTCTTAAGAAATCATGATCAACTCTTGGTTTATAATAAAAGCCTCTTATGGATGCTTGTGAGACAATTTCCATAAGATTTTTATATCCTTCTTCATTTTTTACTAATAAAACTAAGTGATGAGTACTATTTTCCTTATCATTTATTTTAATGTCCATTGACTTTGCTGCTACATATATTTCACAACCAAGTATTGGCTTAATTCCTTGCTCAACTGCCTCTTTATAAAAGGCAACGCACCCATACATAACTCCATGATCTGTAATAGCAATACTGTCCATACCTAGCTCTTTAGCTTTATTAATTATTTTACTAACTTTTCCTGAACCATCAAGTAAACTATATTCTGTGTGGAGATGTAGATGTGTAAATTTTTTACTCATATAAAACATCCTCCTTTCAATTGACAATTAACTATGAACTGTTAACTGTACTAATAGGTTCCTGATCTAACTTCCTCTGCTATTTTTTCAATTTTTCTTAATCTATGATTGACACCAGATTTTCCTACTGGAGGATCTAGCATTTCTCCTAGCTCCTTTAATGATTCGTCTGGATAGCTTAGTCGAAGTTCTGCTATTTCTCTTAAATTTTTAGGTAACCTTTGAAGACCTATTTCTCTTTGTATTAATTTTATGCTTTCAACTTGCCTTACTGCTGCATTAACTGTTTTACTTAAATTAGCTGTTTCGCAATTTACAAGCCTATTTACATTATTTCTCATTTCCTTCATTATTCTTATATTTTCTAACTCCAGTAATGAGGTATGCGCTCCTATTATTCCTAAAAGATTTGAAATCTGTTCACCTTCTTTTAAATAAATAATATGGCTATTTTTTCTTTGTATTACTTTTGAATTTAGTCCAAAAGTATTTATTAAAACTGATAAGTCTTTAGCATAATCTTCGCTATGAGTAACAAATTCTAGATGATAAGTTTTTTCTGGATTACTTATGCTACCACCACCTATAAAAGCTCCTCTTATATATGCTCTTTTTAACTCTTCTGTTTTAACCATATTCTCATCTATTCTATAATCTAAAGTTAATACCCCTTCTATTTCTGTAAGTATACCAGTTTCTCTTAAAAGATCTCTTACCCCCATAGACTCTTCTATAAGTACCATATATATATTGTTTTTCTTTAATGAGTTACTTTTTTTAACCATTAACTTTGAATGTATGTTAAAGTGCTCTTTAAGCAAACTAAATATATGCCTTGCAGATGCTGGATTTTCAGTGGTAATCCTAAATGCTAACCCTAATCCACTAAAGGATATTGTCCCACTTACTTTCATTATTGCTGATATTTCAGCTAATGCATCTTCTTTCGTTAATTCAGAATATCTGCAAATTTCTCCTTTTACCTTTGATGAAAATGACATATGGCCTATTTCTCCTTATTATCTATTCTTATCATGTAATTATATCATAAATATAACAAAAATTTATATGTAAATTATAGTCGTTTAATTTGTTATATAAGTTTTAATAAATATTCTACACTAAAATAAAACTATTAACTTTTAATATTATAACATCATAATTATATATAGTTTTAATTGAAACATATATATAATACATTCACTATATATTCTTAACTTATTTAATTTAAATATATATTATAAAAAATATTAATTTATGTTTTATATAGACAATACTATAGCTAAATTTTCTCCTTCTACTTTTATTCTTATATCACCTTTATATTTTTTAACTATTTTTCTAACATTATATAAACCATAACCTCTTCCTTTTCCTTTACTTGAAAAACCTTTTTTAAAGAAATCTTCTACATCAAAATTACTTATTTTCTCTGGTTCAATATTATTTGAAACCTCTATTAAAATTCTTTCATATTTATAAATTTTTATATTAATTTCTTTCTTATCCGAATTTTTAGTAGCTTCAATTGCATTATTTAATAAATTACTTAATATTATAGTTATTTCAGAATCATCTAAACAAGAGTCCTCTATATTGCTATTTATAGAATAATTAAGTTTTATTCCAAACTGCTCACATTCAACTAGCTTACTATATAAAATAGATTTTACTATTGTACTTTCTATTTCTAATATAGAATTCAATATATTTTTATGATCTAATTCACCAAGATATTTGCTTGCTCTTTCTTTAAGTTCTGGAATATCCTTTGCTACAAATATTATTGAATACAGCATATTCATATGATTTTTATATTCATGCTCATTTGCTCTTATATTTTCTATTATATCGTCTAATAATGGATTGTAAGCGTTTTTAACTTCTATACTCTTATCCTTTAATATATTTTTATGTAAGGTTCTATAAAAACTAACATTTAAAAATATATTAATAAATATAAGTAAAATTATTTCTATAACTATTAAATTCGAAAATTTACCGCTATCATAAATAACCTTTAATATCATGAAAAACATAAATATATTTAAAAATATATTTGATATTAATAGGTTGTCCCTTATATCATCCTCAAAATCCAAGCTTTTTTTCTTAATATAACTTTTTGAAAAAATCATAATTGAGACTATACTAACAACAAACAATCCCATATGTAAAAAAACTAATTCTTTTGTTTTTCTAGTTATTAAATATACAATTGTAACTGATATATTTTGAAGTATAAAGGTTACTACAACACAAATTACTATTTCTATTAATACAAGATTATTATCCTTCTTATCTATAAATGCTATTGCAAAAATTTCAAATAACAATAGTATTAAATAAATCAATATTCCATTTATACTTTTAAAGTTATAAAATAATATACTACATATAGCTATTACAGCTGAGTATCTAAATAAGTTTTTATTATTACTTTTATTAAATAAGGTATTATACAAAAGTACTACTAGCATCATTTCAATAAATATCATTAATATATCCATACCACACAATCCTCTATACTATTTTATTTTTATAAATTACTACTTCTAATTATATAGAATATTTTAGCAAATAATTATATATTTTTCCATATAACTCAATTATATTGCATTTTTTATAACATTATAAAAAGAACTAAGAGGATTTTTTAATCATCTTAGTTCTTTTTACTATTAATTTTATTCTTTTTATCTCTTTCTTTTATCCTTTGTGATACATACATATATTCTATGATTTTCTTTCTATCATATAATAGCTTTTTCTCCATTATAGTATCTACTAAAACTTCTGCTAAATATTCTGAATCATGTTTAACATATCCCTTTTGGATCTTTGCAAGAGACGCTTCAACAACATCTACACCTAATCCCCTTACTTCTTTTATATCTAATTCTACTAATTCAGAACCATCCAATGAATATTTTTCTTTAATATCCTCAGGAATATCTCCTCTATTTGCAACTACATAATCCACAATGCCTCTACCACCATATTTTTTTAATATTTTTATATGGTCAGAAACTTTAAATCCATGAGTTTCTCCAGGTTGGGTCATAATATTAGATATATATATCTTTATTGCATCACTTTTCCTTATACTTTCTGCAATGTCTTTTACTAGTAAATTAGGAACTATACTTGTATAAAGACTTCCTGGTCCTAATACTATAGCATCAGCTTCTTCTATTGCCTTTATGGCATCTTCTAAAGGTTTAGCATCTTTAGGCTCTATCATAAGTTTTTTAACTCTTGAATTTTGTTTCAATACTTCTTCGGGAATTTGAGATTCACCTTCTACCTTATTTCCATTTTCAAGTTCAGCAATAAGTTTCATATCCTCCAATGTAACTGGTAGTACTTTACCTGTTACTGCTAAAACTGAACTCATTTTTTGAACTGCATCTTCAAAATTATCACTTACTCCATCCATAGCTGCTAAAAATAAATTACCAAAGTTTTGATTCTTAAGTCTTCCATCTGGAAACCTGTATTGAAGTAGTTCCTCCATCAATGGTTCAGTATCTGCAAGAGCTAATATGCAGTTTCGTATATCCCCAGGTGGAAGCATTCCTAAATCCTCTCTTAAAGCCCCAGAGCCTCCTCCATCATCAGCAACTGTAACAATTGCTGTTATATTAGATGTGTAATATTTTAGTCCTCTTAACATGGTAGATAATCCTGTTCCTCCACCTACTACTACTATTTTCGGTCCTTTTACCAATAATCTTTTTTCATATATAAGATTTTCCATCTTTCTACTATCTAAAGATAAATGTATATATCCCTTGTTTGTCAATGCTATTATTGATTTCATGCCCTCTACAATAGATATATAAATTACAAATATTCCTGTAATATTTAAAAATATATAAAATATTTTGTAATAAAAATCATATACTCTTCGCACTGCAAGTTCAGTGAATCCAAAAGCAATTAATAAGATTCCAAAAATTCCAAAGAAAAGCCATCTTTTAATTCTAACACCTGGTTTTAGCCAATCTTTAATACTCATAGTTTTTTAGCTCCTTGATGTACATCCTCTACAATATCTCTATGTTCAACAGAAGCATTATAGTTTCTTTCTAATAACTTTTTATATATTTCATTAGCTATTGCTACTGATCTATGTCTTCCTCCAGTACATCCTACTGATATTATAAGTTGTCTTTTCCCTTCTTTTTTATAGTTAGGTATAAGAAAATCTAACATATCATCTGCTCTTTTTACGAAACCTTTAGTTTCTTCTTGATCAAGTACATATTTCCTAACAGGCTCATCACTTCCTGAAAATGGCTTAAGCTCTGGTATATAGAATGGATTTGGAATAAATCTAACATCAAACACTAAATCTGAATCAACTGGAATTCCATATTTAAATCCAAAACTTAAAACTGTTATAGATAATTGTTTTTCTGGTTGCTTCATATCACCATAATTTTTATTCATTTCTTCTCTTAGATCTCTGATTGCATATTTTGATGTATCTATTATTATATCTGCTCTATCTTTAACTTCTCTTAATCTATTTCTTTCTTCATTAATTCCAGTAATAACTCTGCTTCCTGGAGCTAATGGATGACTTCTTCTTGATTCTTTAAATCTCTTAACTAAAATTTCATCTGATGCATCTAAAAACAATATTTCATACTTAAAATCTTGCTTTTTCAAGTAGTTTAAGCTTTCAAATAAATCATCAAAGAAAATTCCTCCTCTTATATCTATTACTAATGCAACTTTATCTATTTTGCCTTGACTTTGAACACATGCTTCTGCAAATTTTGGTATTAATTTTGGTGGAAGGTTATCTACACAAAAATATCCCATATCTTCAAGGCTTCTTGTTGCTTCTGTTTTCCCTGCTCCTGATAGTCCTGTAACTATTATAAATCTCATGATTCTGCCTCCCTCTAATTCGAAGATTATTTAATTAAATTATATCATATTAAAGCCATTTTTATAACTTTAATAAATCTTTCACTATCATTTATATTTGGGGTACAAAGTAAAAATAGAGAAAAGCTTATACTCTTCTCTATTTCTAACTATTTTTTATCTCGTTCTTCTATAGCATTATTTAACAATTTGCAAAACTCAATATTTTGTTCTTGTGTGCCTATAGTTACTCTTATCCAACTAGGCATACCTAATAGATATCCTGGTCTTATTATATATCCATGTCTTAGTAAATATTCATGTATTGGTTTATCGTCACCTTTAACATTAACCATTATGAAATTTGCTTGAGACTTTATATAATTTAATTCCATTTCACTAAATTGTTTTTCTAGGTATTCTCTTTGTTTTTTATTAAACAATTTAACCTTATTTATAAAATCTTCATCCTCTAATGCAGCAACAGCTGCTTTTTGAGCAAATAAATTAACATCAAAAGCATTTATAACTCTATTCATATAATCTACTATTTCTTCACTAGCAATACCATATCCAAATCTTAACGCAGCTAGGCCATAAGCCTTTGAGAATGTTCTTAGTATTATCATATTTGGATATGATTTTAATAATTCTAATGAGTTTGGATAATCTTCTGAAGTAACATATTCATAATAAGCTTCATCCATTACTATAACTATATTTTTAGGTATTTTACATAATACTTTATTTAGTTCATCTGCCGTAAATATATCTCCTGTAGGGTTATTAGGGTTACAAAACCATATTATTTTTGTTTTATCTGTTATTGCGTTTATCATCATTTCTAAATCTAGTCGGTTATTTTTTAATGAAATTCTTATTGGTTTTGCCCCCATAAGTACAGTATTACTATCATACCTTGGGAAAGTAATTTCTGGCATAATACTTTCGTCATCCTTATCTAGAAATACTTCACATATTACATTTATTAATGAATCTGATCCAGCACCACAAAATATCATATCTCTATTTATTTTAAGTTTATCACTTAAAGCTTTTTTAAAATCATATGAAGCTGAATCTGGGTACATATTCATTTCATTTACCAACTCAAACATTAATTTTTTAACTTTATTTGAAGTCCCTAGTGGATTTTCATTAGATGCAAGTTTAACAACCTTATCTATTTCAAATTCCCTCTTAACCTCATCTATCGGTTTTCCTGCTACATACTTTTCTAACTTTTTAACTTCTTCTCTCACTTTACATTCCATGTTGTTTCTAATGCCCCCTTGTTATTTATTGATATAATTATATATTTTTTATAACAAGGATTCTATACTTTAAAGTTTATCTTTCAAATAAATTTCCTATAGTTCCAAGAACACTTCCTTGATCAACTTGCTTTCCCATATTTTGTGGGGCTGCTGAGTAAACCCTAGATGCTAGTTTACTAAATGGTAAGCTTTGAATCCAAACATCTCCTGGGCCTGTTAATGTAGCAAAAAATAACCCTTCGCCACCAAATACAGCATTTTTAAATCCACCTACAAACTGTATGTCATAATTTACATTTTGAGTCATTGCAACTAAACATCCTGTATCAAGCTTTATTGTTTCCCCTGGCATCAATGTTCTTTTTATAATAGTTCCTCCTGCATGAATAAAAGCTAAACCGTCACCTTCTAACTTCTGTAATATAAAACCTTCTCCACCAAAAAATCCTGCTCCAAGCTTTTTAGTAAATGCTATACCTACACTTATTCCCTTTGCACAACATAAAAAAGAATCCTTCTGACAAATTAATCTTCCACCTAAGTTTCTTAAATCTATAGGTATTATTTTTCCTGGATAAGGTGCTGCAAAAGCTACCTTTTGTTTCATAACTCCCGAATTAGTAAAAGCTGTCATAAATAAACTTTCACCTGTAATAACTCTTTTTGCTGCTCCTCCAAGTTTACCTAAAAATCCTCCTTGTGATTTTTCACTTCCATCTCCGAAAATAGTCTCCATCGTTATACTGTTATCCATCATCATCATTGCTCCAGCTTCAGCAACTACAGTTTCTCTTGGATCTAATTCAATTTCTACATATTGCATTTCTTTTCCTAAGATTTCATAATCTATTTCGTGAACCATTATTTCTACCTTCCTTTTTATAAACTTATAAAATATATTATTAATTATTTCCTTTTATTAGAATTATATTTATATAATTATTATAGCATAATGAGAATTAGCTATTAAGCCTTTATATTAGTAATTAATTATTATTGTGAAATCTTACCATATCTATCATTACAAGTAATCCTATAAAAAAATTTGTATAACTTTCATCTAAAACTTCTAAGGAGTATCTATCACGGCCAAAAGTTAATTCCTTATCTATCTTTCCTATCTCTATACCATCTTTCTTTATTACATAATGTCTTCCAAGCATGCTATTTGATTCCATACTCATTATTCCTAAAGCCCCAGTTATATTATATTCTGGAATCATAAATTCTTTCTTAATTGTTGCAATTTCCCTCATGTTATAATCATAAGCTATATACTTATGTGCACCTAATCTTATTTGTTGTCTCATATATAGTACTTTATTTCTATTAGAATCATAAATACTAATATTTTTCCCTATATCAAACTTATCCGCTTCTGCTATAAATACTACATTGTCATTTTCATCTAGCACATCAAATTTAGCTCCAATAGCCAATAATCTTTCTTTAATATAAAACCTTCTCATAAACTTCTCCTTTATAAAATATTTTTTAACTCTAAATATAGTATATTATACCACTTAATAATTGTCAATAAGACTTTATAACTTTATTTCAACAATTATTTATTTTGCAAAGCAATTTTCTAGTGCACAGTTCACAAGGCACAGTTCACAGTTGTTTTCATTTTGTAGGTAACAGGTAACAAGTATTGAAAATTAAGAAATATTTACTTTAGGTAAACTTCAGTAGATAGGCTTTTGTACTAAGTTCAATTGACATAGAGTAAACTTTATTTAGAAGCACATTAAGCTTTTACTTATATATTTATTCATTATTTCTCTTAAAAAATCTAATATCTGTTCCCTCCCCAAAGCTGTGAACTGCGAATTGTGCACTGTGAACTGAATAAATTGCTTCGCAATTTAAAATAAAAAAAGGAAATTCAGCTATGACTGAATTTCCTCATAAATTGTTAATTATCAATTGATTTAATCTTCACCTATTATTCTAACTTCTGGATGTAAATCAACATTAAATTGTCTTTTAACTTCACTTTGAATATATTCTATTAAATCTAAAATATCTTTAGCTGTAGCATTATTTTTATTTATAACAAATCCTGAATGCTTTTCAGAAACTGCCGCTCCACCTAGGCTATATCCTTTTAAACCTGCATCTTGTATTAATTTTCCTGCGAAATACCCTTCTGGTCTTTTAAATGTACTTCCTGCTGAAGGATATTCTAAAGGTTGTTTTGACTCTCTTTTACAAGTTAAATCATCAACTGTATCCTTAATTTTATTTACATCCCCAACTTGTAACTTAAATTTTGATGATAAAACAATATAATTTTTCTTCATAACAATCGATGATCTATATCCTAACTCTAAATCATCTTTTGATAGTCTTATTAGTTGCCCATCGCTATCAATAACTTCCGCACTATCTATTACATTAGAAATTTCACCATTATACGCACCTGCATTCATAAACACGGCTCCCCCTACAGTTCCAGGAATACCGCATGCAAACTCAAATCCAGTTAAGGAATTTTTTAAGGCTGCATTAGATACATCTTTTAACATAGCTCCACATTCTGCTTCTACTATATCTTCATAAACCTTTATGCCATTTACATTCTTTAACTTAATAACAACGCCTCTTACTCCGCCATCTTTTACTAATAAGTTAGATCCATTTCCAACTACGTAGAAAGGTATGTTCTTTTCTTTACAAATTTTTATTGTTCTTAGCACTTGATCTTTATCTTCTGGAATCAAAAGGATGTCTGCTGGCCCACCTACTCTAAAATGAACATAGTCTTTCATTTCTGCATCAAGAATAATATTTTCGCTTTTGTAAAATTCTTCGAATAAGTTCTTAAACTCTTTATATTGATTCATACCTAACTCCTTATATACGTAGTAATATCTTTACATAGTATAAATTAAAAATCTTGAATAAACAACCCATCAGAAGCATATTTATATATATTACTTAATTTGTAACCATTTTGTTACTACTTTTCCTTTATGCTAAAGTAATCCCTTATACTTTGAGCTGCTTTTTTATCAATACTAGGTGTTTCTAGTAATTCATCTAGCATTGCATTTTTAATATTTTCAACACTTCCAAACTTCATTAAAAGATTTCTCCTTCTTTTCTCTCCTATATTAGGTATATCTTCTAATATAGAGTGTAAAGTTCGTTTATCTCTTAATGTTCTATGATATGTAATAGCAAATCTATGAACCTCATCTTGTATTCTTCTAATCATCTGCATTAGATTTGAACTTCTATTTATTATAAGCTCCTTATTATTATATATAATTCCCCTAGTTTGGTGTTTATCATCTTTTACTAATCCACAAACTGGAATACTTATATTTAATTTATCTAACACCTCTAATGCTATGTTAACTTGGCCCTTACCTCCATCCATCATTATTAAGTCTGGGAAATTAGAAAATTTACCGCTTGAAAAATTTAAATTTCTTTCTTGAATTCTCTTTATTTCATCAAGTCCATGAGAAAATCTTCTTTCTAATATTTCTCTCATACTATCATAGTCATTAGCACCTTTTACTGATTTAATTTTAAATCTTCTATAATCACTATTTTTTGATCTTCCTTCTTCAAAAACAACCATTGTTCCAACTGAATCTACTCCTTGTATATTTGAAATATCATATGATTCAATTCTAAATGGAGCTTCATCTAAGTCTAATAAATCTCTTAATTCTTCTAATGTTATCCTATTAATTTCTTTTTCTTTAAGGAATTTATCTTTAAATTGCTCTAATGTTATTTTCGCATTATTTTTCACCATCTCAAGCATATCCTTTTTTTGACCCTTTTGAGGTACTTTAACCCATGACTTAGCTCCTCTTTTTATTGTTAAAAATTCCTCTATAAGTTCTGAATCCTCTATATCTGGCAGATATATTGTTTTCGGAATTTTTGCTGTTCCACCATAAAAAGACGTTATAAAGTCTTCTAAGACTTCACCAACCTTGTCATCTGCTGTATTTTCAAAAATAAAATGTTCACGTCCTGTCACTTTTCCATCACGTGAAAAGAATATTTGAATACAACTATCCTTTTCATCTTGATATATATTTATAAAATCTTCATCTCCCTCCATAGTCTTAAATATCTTTTGTTTTTCTACTATTGCATCAATTGCTAAAAGCTTATCTCTATATCTAGCAGCTTTTTCAAATTCAAGATTCATAGAAGCTTCTTCCATACTCTTCTTTAAAGAATTTTTTATTGTTTTATCTTTACCATTAAGTATATCCATAATCTCATTAATCATTTCACCATATCTTTCTTTTGTTATATATCCTGCACAAGGAGCTACACATTTTTTAATATGGTAATTTAAACAAGGTCTTACTTTCTGTCCATCTTCATTTATTATTAATTTACAAGTTCTTATTGGAAAAATTTTATTAATTAATGTTATTGTTTCATAAACTGCTGTTCCATTTGTATATGGTCCAAAATACTTTGCTCCATCCTTGGCATATTTTCTAGTTACAAACACTCTTGGATAGTCATCATTTGTTGTTATCTTTATAAACGGATAAAACTTATCATCCTTTAAAGCTATGTTATATCTTGGACTATGCTTTTTTATTAAGTTACACTCTAAAATTAAGGCTTCCATTTCAGAATCCGTAACTATATACTCAAACTCTGAAATATTTTTCACCATTACTTTTACTTTTTCAGAGTGGTTTTTAGAATTTTGAAAATAACTCCTAACCCTATTTTTTAGTATTTTAGCTTTTCCTACATAAATAATTTCGCCAAGAGAATTTTTCATTATATAAACACCAGGCTTTTCTGGCAAATTCTTTAGGTGATACTCAAAATCAAACATTAAAGTCCTCCTTCAATTAGGTTCTTTGTAATATAAATTTTATCACTATATAGATAATGAGACAAAAGGAAGTTAATTACAAATATATTGTTTTGTAAAGCAAAATAGTGAAAAATGAATAGTGAAGGAGAAAATCCTTACAGGATTTTTGAATAAAAGGTGCTTTTCACCAATATATTTTAAGTTTTGTATATCAAAACATCCTAAACTTTTCACTCTTCACTTTTCACTCTTCACTAAAAAATTGCTTTGCAATTTATTAAAACGGTGTTTCAAACTCTTCAAACTTTGGCCAGGCTTTATCTTCCCTTTCAACTTCAACTTCTTCCTTGTCAAATTCCCAAGGAATATCTAACGAATCCCAGTGTACTCCACTTCTTAATTCTCTTACAAATGGCTTTGTAACCTTATAATAAACTAACGCATCTTTACTTCCCTTTATATAATATCCATGTGCACATCCGCTTGGTATATATATTAAATTTCTATTATCTTCATTTAAATTAACTGATGTGTATCTACCGTAAGTTTTAGATTCTTTTCTTAAATCTATCACTACATCCTGTATTTCTCCTGATATGCAAGTTATCAGCTTATCATGCCCTTCTGGAGGCAATTGAAAATGCATCCCTCTTACTACTCCGGGCTTTGCTATAGCATAGTATTCTTCTTTGAATTCTGTGCTTAATCCATATATATTGAATTGAGTATCATTAAAAACTTTAATCAAATCACATGTACTTTCCATGAAGACAGTTGGTGTTATTAAGCAGCAGCCTTCAACTTCTAATTGTTTAACTCTAAACATAGTATAATATCTCCTTTTAGTCTCTAAAATTCTTTAACTTTATATAAAAAATAAAGCCTAGAAATTAAGTCCCTATTTTAATATATGAGACAAAAGTTAAATAGTGAGAATTTTAAAGTTAAAAGATAAAATTTTGTAGAAAGCTGTACTTCTAATTTTCTAAAACGGCTTCTCTTATAATTTGTGAAGCTATATTTGCTGCTGAACCCGCTCCATTTTCACCTTTTTCCACTATTACAGCAACTGCAATCTTAGGATCATCTAAAGGTGCTGCTGATATAAACCATCCATGAGGTATTCCTTCAGCACCATTTTCTATATAATCTGCTGTACCTGTTTTGCCCCCAGCATTAGTACCTTCAAATGCTGGCCATCTATATATATTATTAGATACTAGAAATCCCATATAACTTTTTATTGTTTCCGCTATATCCTTTGAAATAACATCAGTCTTTAATGTTTTATTTGGTATCTCTTTAATTGTATTTCCATCCTTATCTACTATTTTATTTACCAATTTAGGTTCCATAAGAACTCCATCATTAGCAACAGTAGCTGCAACTATAGCCATTTGCATTGGACTTGATAGAACACTTGCTTGACCTATACCACTTTGAGCTATATTGCCTACTTCATATTCCTTCAAGGCTGGAAACCTACTTTGTACTATAGAAAGTCCTATTCCATCCATTCTATAATTAAATCCAAATCTTTCTGCTACTTCTTTTAACTTCTCGTTTCCCATCTCCATTGCAAGAGTTCCAAAAACTACATTACTAGAAACTCTATATGCCATTTGTAAATCTATATTTCCATGTGCTTGTTTCATGTAATTATTAAGCTCTGTTCCATCTGGAAATGTTATTTTTCCCGTATCACCAAATGTTCTATTAACTATACTTGGATCATTTTCTAAAGCAGCAGCTAAAGTTACTGTTTTAAATACAGATCCAGGTGGATATAACCCATCTATTGTTCTATTTAATAATTTACTATCTAAATCTACTCCAGTATTTGCATCTTCTATAACTTTTTCAAGATCAGTAGGATTATATGTTGGCTTTGATATCATTGCTAATATTTCTCCTGTTTTAGGGTTTATTGCAACTACAGCTCCCTTTAAATCTCCCATTGCATCATAGGCAACTTTTTGAAGATTATAATCTAAGGTGGTTACTATTCCATTACCAACCTTTTCTTCATTTCTATTTTCAAAAGCTTTTTTTAAATCAAAATCTTTTAATAAGCTTCTAATACTATTAGAGAAACTACTATATTTTGATAACTCACTATCATATTCTTCTTCTAAGCCTGTAATTCCAAATCTTTCATCTATATATCCTAAAGCATGAACATATAAATCACCATAGATATACTCTCTATTTTGATTAAATTTATCTTCTCTAGTACTTTTAGTCATTGGATTTCCATCTTTATCATATATTGTTCCTCTTAAAACTTCATTTCTCTTTGCCCAAAGCCTTTTATTTCCTGAATCATTTGCTATATCAGGTCCCTTAAAGACTTGAAAATAGGCTATATATGATATTAATGCTATAAAGCAAAAAAGAAATATCACCATAATGTTTCTTACGCTTTTTGCTAAATCACTCATAAAGTCCTCCTTGTTTTTAAACATATTAATACAATTATAACTATAAAGTTATATATTTAAACTATAAAATTAAAGGAACTGTTTTAAACAGCTCCTTTATATTATACATCAAATTTTTTTATTATACCTTAAATTCTGCAATACTTTCTTTCATTTCCATAGCTAATACCTTAAGATCACTAGCTAGACTTCGTATTTCCTCCATTGAACTAAACTGTTCTTCTGTTGATGCTGTTATTTCTTCTGTCGCTGCTGCTACTTCTTCCATTGAAGCTGCACTAGTTTCTACTATTTTTAAAATTTCCTCTTTTTTAGAAGTAACAACATTATTAGAATCGATAATTGATTTTATCGCACTCTTCATGACTCTAATCTCATCACTTATATTTTTCAAAGATGATACTGTTTCCTTAACACTAGTGCTTTCATTTATAGAAACAACTTTTGTCTCTCCTAATACATCTACTGCCTTGCTTATCTTTTTATTGATATCTAAAGTCGTAACTTTTATTATGTCTGTAGCCTCTTTAGAATTTTCTGCAAGTTTATTAATTTCTTTTGCTACTACAGCAAACCCCTTACCTACTTCACCTGCGTGGGCAGCCTCAATTGAAGCATTTATTGATATTAAGTTTATACTATTTGCTATATCATCTATTATTTTTATAAAGTCATCTATTTTTTTTGTACTTCTTGAAATATCTATTATATCTATAGATAAATCTTCTATCGAACTTTGTAGAGCTGAATTATCTATTAAGAGTTTTTGCATTCCTTGATTGTTATTTTCTACATTTTTACTTAATACTGAATATAGATTGTTTAAAACATCAATAGTCTTTGACACATCATTTATAGAATCTCCTAATGTATTAATATTATTAGATATATCAACCATGCTACCTGCTTGTTGTTGTGCAACTATTGAAATATTTTGGATTGAAGCTGATACTTGTTTTGATATCTCATACATACTATTAGATGAATCATCTATGTCTGTACTATTTTCTGATAATATTTGTGATAATGAAAGATTTTCTTTCATTACACCTTTAAGTATATCAAAAGAATTATTTAGTTCCTTTATAGCATCTCCTATTTCATCATCTAATTTTATGCTTGATCTTTGAGTGAAATCTTTTTTTCCCATTGCTTTACTCATATTATTTATATCAATGATGGCATTTAAATACTTCTTAATAATTACTGATGCAATTAAAGTTATTACTAATGCAACTATTGCTGTAATTATTATAGTAATTGCTATACTTTCTAATATACTTTTATTTAACATTCCTTTATCGTAAATACTTGTAACTTTAAAGTTATTGCTAAATTTATGATAAAATACTATTTTACTATCCTTACCTATTTTTATCTCATTGCTTTCTTTATTTTGCTCTATTAATCCATTTAATTCAGCATTTATTTTTGTATTGATTTGCTCCTTATTAGTACTCGCTATTATAGTTCCAAAGCTATCTGTTAAATTAACTTCTATTCCTTCTATATTTATAGTATTAACTTGGTCTTGAAATATAGATATTGAAGTTTGAACATAATACTCTCTATTATCAAACTTTGCTTTTATTACTATAAATCCCTTATCACCTGATACTACTATATTTGACCAAGATACTCCTCTTACTCCGCCTTCAACAAATGTTAATGCATCTATATATGCTTTACTTAATCCACCCGAGTAAGCTATAAAGCTCCCATTATCTTCCTTAACTGCTATAGAAATAACATATGGATTACTCTTCATAAAAGAATCTACAAAGCTATTTGCTCTATCCTTATATCTTACTCCATTTTCAATTGAATATATTAAATCCTCTAGTTGAACAATACTTTTGTTAATTATATTTTCCCCAAAACTATTGGTTTGCTTTAAAGCATCATTTACTCTATTGTTTTCATTTTTATAAATTATAACTGATGAATACGTTGCCAAAGAAAAGCTGGTTAATAAAATAATAGTTACAAGAAAAAGTATTATTTTTTGAGCAATTGTAATTCTTTTTTTCCTATTACTTTTTGGAGCTCTAAGTTGTTTAGATTTATTCTTCTTTCTAATCTTGTCCTGATTTTTTTTATCTATATTATTAGACAAAATAACCCCTCCCCCGAAAATTTAATAAACTCATCCCTTTACCCTAAAAGAAAGAGTAATGAAACTTATCATTACTCTCTTCTAATATTATACTATACTTAAATATAACTTTACATTGTTTTATAATTTAATATTCCTCTGATATTTTTTGTAAAATGCCCAAAGCAAAAAACATTGTTAACATAGAACTACCTCCATAACTTATAAGAGGTAATGTTATTCCTGTAAGAGGTATAACTGTAAATATTCCTCCCACTATAACTAAAGTCTGACAAGCTATCATTGTACTAAACCCTACAGCTGCTAATTGACTAAATCTATCATTAGTTAAAAATGCTATTCTTATTCCCCTGTAAAATAGTAGAAAGTATATTATCATCACTCCAACTGCAAATATCATTCCAAATTCTTCACAAATAACAGCAAATATGAAATCACTTTCTCTTGCAAATATTAAATCTGGATAACCATTTCCAAGCCCCACTCCAAATAAACCACCTGAAGCTATTGCATATAATCCTTGAACTATCTGATATCCTTCATCACTAGCATATTTCCATGGATCAAGCCATATCATGACTCTTCTCTGAACGTGCCCGAAAACTCCATAAGCTCCAACAGCACCTACTGCTGATAATCCTAAACATGTAAAAACATATTTCTTCTTAGATGTTGCTATGTATAGCATAGTAACTGAAATACCAAAAAATATTAATGTTGAACCTAAATCTGTTTGTAGCACCATGCAAATTAAAGAGAACATAACTATTATTGCCGGTTCAATTAATTGTTTAAAATCGTCCTTAATAACATTTTTATTTTCATATGTCATAAGTGATGCTGCTAAATACAAAACTAACGCTATCTTACCAAATTCAGATGGTTGAAACCCAAATGGCCCTATAAATACCCAGTTCATAGCTCCATACGTTTCTACCTTGAACACAAGTCCATATATCAATGCCATTGGCATAAATAATAAAGTAGCTATCATATATATTTTTTTATATTTAGCAAAACTCTTCAAATCTGGCATAGCTACTACTATAGCAATATATGATACTATTCCAAGTATTGACCAAATCAATTGCTTAATAGCAAAATCGGGGGCTATTCTATAAAGAACAGCTATTCCAACTACTGCTAATATACTTGAAAATATAAGCATAAACTTATCACCATCTGGATAAAATCGTCTTATTAAATAATGAGAAAATCCTACTATAATGCATAGTATAACTCCCATAATTAATGCCTTAGTATCAAATGGCTTTTTCAGTAAAGCTAAGCTTGTAAATAGGAGTAAACACAGAAGATAAATTAATTTTAAGACTCTTTTCTCTAATTTTAATGCACTATTCATAATCTCACCTCTAATTCTTCTCTGCTCTTATCACCTTAAATATAGCACTTCCTATTCTTATTTTATCGTTAGCTCTGATTTTAGCAAATTCATTTATTCTTTCATCATTAATGAAAATACCATTGGTACTATTTAAATCTTCTATAACTATTTCATTATTTTTAACTATAATCTTAGCATGATTTCCTGAAGCATATTGATCATCTAATTTTATTGTATTTCCTTCTCTTCTTCCTATTGTTATGGACCCTCTTAACAATAAAATAGACCCCTCTTCTAAATTTGAGTTTTCACCTGTACTCAGTACTTCTATGCCATAATTCTTTTTAGTAGAAGATTGTCTCTTTCTTCCCCCACCTTTTACATCCTTGTACATTATTTTTAGTGCATAATAAATTATAAAATATAATATTATAATAAATGCTATACCAAAAACTAATGTCATTAGCTTTGAAAAACCCATCTTTTCACCTCAAAATTAGTATTCTATTACCATTATATATTAAAACTTCTAGTTAAAAATAACAAGTATACTTAACTTATCTTAACATCTTTTTAAGATATTTACCTGTATATGAGTCATTTATCTCACTTATTTGCTCTGGAGTACCTGTTGCAATTATTGTTCCACCTTTGTCTCCACCCTCTGGACCTAAGTCTATTATATAATCTGCACACTTAATCATATCTAAATTATGTTCTATAACCACTACTGTATTTCCTGATTCAACAAGCCTTTGAAGTATTTCAACTAGCCTGCTTACATCATCTACGTGAAGTCCCGTTGTTGGCTCATCTAATATATAAAGAGTTTTCCCAGTACTTCTTTTTGAAAGTTCAAAAGCTAATTTTATTCTTTGTGCTTCTCCTCCTGATAATTGAGTTGATGGTTGACCAAGCCTTATATATCCAAGTCCTACATCATTTAATGTTTCCATTTTATTTTTTATTCTTGGAATATTTTCAAAGAATTTCATAGCTTCTTCTACAGTCATATTTAATACATCATCTATTGATTTTCCTTTATATTTTACTTCTAAGGTTTCCCTATTATATCTTTTACCTTTACATATATCACACGGAACATAAACATCAGATAAAAACTGCATTTCAATTTTTACTATTCCATCTCCTGAGCAAGCTTCACATCTTCCACCTTTTACATTAAAGCTAAATCTTCCTGGCTTATAACCTCTCATTTTAGCTTCTGGAGTTGTAGAAAATAATTCTCTTATTATATCAAAAACTCCTGTATATGTCGCTGGATTTGATCTTGGTGTTCTTCCTATAGGACTTTGATCTATATCTATTATTTTATCAATATTCTCGTATCCTGCTATTTCCTTATGATCTCCCACAGGGTTCTTACTTCTATTTACCAATCTATTAAGTCCCTTATATAATATTTCATTTATTAAAGTACTTTTACCTGAACCTGATACACCTGTTACTGCAGTTATTGTACCTAGTGGTACTTTTATATTAACATTCTTTAAATTGTTTTCCTTTGCTCCTTTAACAGTTATAAAGTTACCATTTCCTGTTCGTCTTTCAGTTGGAATCTCAATTTTCTTTTCTCCTGTCAAGTATTGTCCTGTTATGGAGTTCTTGCATTTTTTTATCTCTTCAATAGTTCCTGCTGCTATTATTTCTCCGCCATGCTCTCCAGCTCTAGGGCCTATATCTACTATATAATCTGCTTCTTTCATTGTATCTTCATCATGCTCAACTACTATTACTGTATTCCCAACATCTCTTAAATTTTTTAAAGTAGCTATAAGTTTATCATTATCTCTTTGGTGAAGTCCTATACTTGGTTCATCTAAAATATATAAAACCCCCATAAGCGCTGAACCTATTTGTGTTGCAAGTCTTATTCTTTGTGCTTCTCCACCTGATAAAGTTCCTGCACTTCTAGCTAGATTTAAATAATCTAATCCCACATCTACTAAGAATGTAAGTCTATTTTTAATTTCTCTCACTATTTGTTCACTAATTTTTTTATCTTTTTCGGAAAACTCTACAGAATTAATATAATCAAGTTCCTCTTTAATTGAATAAGTTGTAAATTCATAAATATTTCTATCTCCTACTAATACAGATAAAGCTTCCTTATTTAATCTTGCGCCCTTACATTTTGGGCAAGCATTATTACCCATATATTGTTCTATAGATGTTTTTATATCATTTGAATTAGTTTCCATATATCTTCTTTTTAATGAATTTATCTCACCATCATAAGAATAGTTATATTGAGATTTAACCCCATCTTTAGTATATGTAACCTTTAATTTCTTACCATTAGTTCCATAAAGAATTAAATCTAAAGCTTCTCTGCTTAACTCTTTCACCGGTCTACTTAAGTCTAAATCATATTCATGACTTATAGCTTGTAAGATTGCATAAGTCCATGATTCTTCCTTAAGTCTTCCTTCTCCCCAGGTTGCAATTGCACCTTCCATTATACTTAAATCTTTATTGGGTATTATTAAATCCTCATCTAATTCCATTAATGTACCAAGTCCATCACAATAATCACACTTTCCATAGGGTGCATTAAAAGAAAATAACCTTGGTTCTATTTCATCTATGCTCATACCACATTGTGGGCATGAAAACTTTTCGCTAAATAATATATCTTCTCCATCTATTATATTTATAGTTACTATGCCTTCCGCAAGCTTTAACGCTGCTTCAATTGAATCTGTTAATCTTCCTTCTACGCCTTCTTTAATTATTATTCTATCAATAACAGCTTCAATAGTATGCTTTTTATTTTTATCTAAAGTTATTTCTTCTTCAGTTAACTCATAAATTGAACCATCAATTCTTGCTCTCACATATCCACTTTTCTTCAATTTCTCTAAAACTTTTTCATGTAATCCCTTTTTCCCTCTAATTACAGGTGCTAAAATTTGAATTTTAGTTTTATCTTCAAAAGCCATTACACTATCTACAATTTGGTCTACAGTTTGTTGTTCTATTGGAATTTTACATTTAGGACAATATGGCTTTCCGACCCTTGCATATAGAAGCCTTAAATAATCATATATTTCCGTTATAGTCCCAACAGTAGATCTTGGATTTTTACTAGTAGTTTTTTGAGCTATAGATATAGCTGGAGATAATCCTTCTATATATTCAACATCAGGCTTATCCATTTGTCCTAAAAATTGTCTTGCATAAGATGAAAGAGATTCTACATATCTTCTTTGCCCTTCTGCATATAAAGTGTCAAATGCTAAAGATGACTTTCCTGATCCTGACAGCCCTGTAAATACTACTAATTTTTCTCTAGGAATCTCTAGTGATACATTTTTTAAATTATGTACTTTCGCACCTCTTATAATAATTTTATCTTTCATATCAAATGCCCCTTCTTATTTTATAACATTAGTTTTTCATTTACTCTAAAATTTAATCTCGAACAAATGTTCTTTATTATATTCTAAATTTTATTATAATTATTGTCAATTACATAATAACTTATTATTTAATAATTATTTTCTTAATCTTTTAAATTTCATATTTTTTCGTATTAAATTAAGAGCTGTTATAAAATAGTGTTATAACAGCTCTTATAAAATATTAAATTTCTTATCTTCTATTATGTAATCATATTACTCATAATTAAATAAATTTCTCTAAATCCTCAGATCTCTTATAAGCATTCTTCACGATACTCTTTGGATAGCCTATATATTCTAATAATCTTATGGCATTTTTTGTTTTTGAAACTCCAGATTTAATTTTATAATCAAAGCTAAGCCCTTCTTTGTTATCAACACTTTCGCTAAAATAAAAGAATTCATAATTTTCTTTTAAAATATCAGCTAATTCCCTATCATGAGTTGCAACTATTGATATTGTCTTTTTAGTATTTATATATTTTAAAATTTCTGCAGAAGCTGCTATTCTTTCAGTAGGATTTGTTCCTCTAAAGATTTCATCTATTGGACAAAATACTGGAATTTCTTTTTCAGTTGCATTTATTATTCTTAATATAGATTCTGCCTCTGCTAAATAATAACTTTTTCCTTCATTTACATCATCACTAGGACTAATTGAAGATACTATATTAAAAATACAGCTTTTATACTTTTTGGCTAAAACAAAATTAAAGCATTGTGCAAATACTATATTTATACCAAGCATTCTTAAAAATGTAGATTTTCCAGACATATTTGTCCCTGTTAAAACTATACCTTTTGTATTGATATTAATAGAATTTGAAACTGCGTCTTCAACTAATGGATGAATTCCTTCTTCTATTTCTAATTGAACTTCTTTTATAAATTCCGGCTTAGAGAAGTTTCCATCTAAACTGCCTTGATAGCAAGCCACAGATATTAATGCTTCTATTTCTCCCAGTATACAATAAAGCTCTAATATTAAAGATCTCTTTTCTTCTATTTCACTACTTATTCTATAATAAGCAGCCTCTTCTAGTAAGAACATCACTGATATTCCTTCAAAAATTCCTGCAAATGCCTTTCCAAATCCAATTACTCTAGTACCTTTATCTATAACTTTTATTTGATTTAAAATACTTTCTATCTTTACTTTATATTCGTTAAGCTCCTCTAAATTAATTTTACTTACTTTTTTTGCGGCAACTATAATTCTTCTTAAATATACTAACCCAACATCTTTAATTTCTTTGGCTTCTTTATTATTTATATAGCTATTCATTAAAACTACGCCAAATAAAGCAATTAAAAATTTAGGATTAGCCATTACTATGGTTAAAATACCTAATATCAATGGTAATATTGTTCCCAAGAAAGTATATATGTAATACTTCTTTTTATTTATGACTAAATAATCCTTTATCATATCTAAAAGTGAATTTTTATTATCATATCCTAAGTTAAAGTAATGAACATGAACCTTTGCTCTTAAATCTATATCATCCCTAAATAAATCTATTAACTTACTTCTCTTTTTTAATACATCATTATTAATATGAATATTCCTAAGCATACAATATAATGCAGCTTCCCCAACGCTACTATATGTCCTATCAATTTTCTCGTACACGCTACTCATATCTAAATCATTATAACTTTGATCATCTAAAGAATATTCTTCCTCTTCTTTCATATCATATAATGATCTTATTAATGAAAAATCTCTTCTTTTAATCTTCTCATATTTATAATCATTTTTTAAATCACTAGCTCTCATATATTTCTATCCCCCTAATTTTATATATAATTTTCCAACTCTCCGCTGAACTAAACTCCTTCATAATTAAACAATGGAATAAAACTTTCCTTATCAGTGCCTTCTTCTTGTATGAATCCATTTTCTACTCCTATGCTTACAGCATAATCTATCATTGCATCATAATGTTTTGAATTTAACCTTTTATTTATCTCAGGATAATCTTTAACATTCTCTAGTGGAGTATATTGATTCATAATACTAATATAAACTTTATTGCCATATTTATTATAAATGTAATCTATTATCTTTTTTGAATCAAATAGAAGTCCTGGTAACATAAGATGCCTTATTATTACACCCTTTTGAACTATTCCATTTTCGTCAAATTTAACTTCCCCAACTTGATCTACCATTTCATCAATTGCTTCTTTTGCAAATTGAAAATAATTTATAGCTTTTGAATATTTAGTGGAATATTTATTATTGAAGTATTTTAAATCCGGAAGATATACATCTATATATCCTTTTAATAATTTTATAGTTTCTACCTTTTCATACCCACTGCTATTATAAATTATAGGTAAATTCAAACCATGTTTTCTTGACTGTTTTATAGCTTCAATAATTTGCACCACATAATGAGTTGGAGTAACTAAATTTATATTTAATGCGCCCTTCTCTTGAAGTTCTATAAATATTTCTGCTAATCTTTCTGTAGTTATTTCCTTTCCATATTCACATTGACTTATATCATAATTTTGGCAAAAAACACATTTCAATGTACAATGAGAGAAGAATACTGTTCCTGATCCATCTTCACCTGATATACATGGTTCTTCCCAATAATGAAGGGCAGCTCTTGCTACCCTTATTTTATCAGAAGCTCCACAAAACCCTCTATTCCCATTCAACCTATTTACACCACAATTTCTTGGGCATAAATTACAACTTTCTAATAATTCAAGCATTCCATCACCCCGACAGTAATTAGCAATTAACACTTAATAGTTAATTATTAAATTTTTAGCCTTTTAGCTTATTTATTATATCACGTAGCTCTGCTGCTCTTTCGAATTGTAAATTCTTAGCTGCATCCATCATCTCATCTGTGTACTTCTTAATTAACTTTTTCTTATCCTTAACTGAAAGATCTTTTGTATTTTCATTTTCCACTTCATATTTTTCTGCCTCTTCAGCAACCTTAGTTGCCTCTATCACATCTCTTACTTCTTTTATTATTGTTTGAGGCGTAATTCCATGTTCTTCATTATATTTAATTTGAATTTCTCTTCTTCTTTCGGTTTCCTTTATTGCTTTATCCATTGATTTAGTAATATTATCTGCATACATTATTACTCTACTTTCGGAGTTTCTTGCAGCTCTTCCTACTGTTTGAATTAATGATGTTTCAGAACGTAAGAACCCTTCTTTATCAGCATCTAAGATAGCTACTAATGCAACTTCTGGAATATCTAGCCCTTCTCTTAATAAGTTAATTCCTACTAAAACATCATATTCTCCAAGTCTTAAATCTCTTATAATTTCCATTCTTTCTATTGTCTTTATATCTGAATGCATATAAGTAGTTTTTATTCCTAAATCTGTTAAGTATTTCGTTAAATCTTCTGCCATTCTTTTTGTTAATGTGGTAATAAGAGTTCTAAAACCTTTTTCTGTAGTTTTCTTTATTTCTGCATATAAGTCATCTATTTGTCCTTTAACTGGCCTTATTTCTATTATCGGATCTAAAAGTCCAGTAGGTCTTATTACTTGTTCTGCAATATTTGTTGAATGATCTATCTCATATTGAGCAGGGGTTGCACTTACAAATACTACTTGATTTATTTTTTTTTCAAATTCTTCAAACTTTAATGGTCTATTATCATATGCACATGGTAGCCTAAATCCATACTCTACTAATGTATTTTTTCTTGATCTATCTCCTGCATACATAGCTCTAGCTTGTGGTAAGGTAACATGACTTTCATCTATAAACATTAAAAAATCTTCTGGAAAATAATCTAATAAAGTTTTAGGAGGCGTTCCTGGTGCTCTACCATCTAATACTCTTGAATAATTTTCTATTCCACTACAATAACCCATTTCTCTAATCATTTCTATATCATAATTAGTTCTTTGTCTTAGTCTTTGTGCTTCTAACAATTTCTCTTGACTATTTAATTCTTTAATTCTATCTTCTAATTCATCTTCTATAGTTCTTATAGCCTTTTCCAAAACATCCCTAGATGTCGCAAAGTGAGATGCCGGTGAAATGGATACATGATTTCTTTCTCCTATTATATTTCCTGTTAAAACATCGAATTCTCTAATTCTTTCTATTTCATCTCCAAAGAATTCAATTCTTATTCCTTTACTAGAAGAATAAGAAGGAATAATGTCTAATGAATCTCCTCTTACTCTAAAGCTTCCTCTTGCAAAATCTATGTCATTTCTTTCGTATTGTATTTCAATAAGTTTTTTTATTATTTCATCCCTATCTTTTATCATTCCTGGTCTTAAAGATATTGTAAGTTTTTTGTATTCATCCGGATTACCAAGTCCATATATACAAGATATTGATGCAACTATTATTACATCTCTTCTTTCTAATAAAGCTGAAGTAGCCGAGTGTCTAAGCTTATCAATTTCATCATTTATTGAAGCATCTTTCTCTATAAATGTATCTGTTTGTGGTACATATGCTTCTGGTTGATAGTAATCATAATATGAAACAAAATATTCTACTATATTATCTGGAAAAAACTCCTTAAATTCTGAACATAATTGTGCTGCTAAAGTTTTATTATGAGCTAAAATAATCGTTGGTTTTTGTAATCTCTCTATTATATTAGCCATGGTATATGTTTTACCTGATCCTGTTACACCTAATAAAGTTTGCCCTTTATCTCCTCTTTTTATTGAATTAACTAAGCTATCAATAGCTTTAGGTTGATCTCCAGTTGGTTTAAATTTTGATACAATTTTTAATTCAGGCATATTATCACCCCCATATATTATTTTACATATTTATATTTTATCCTTTATGTTCATCTTATACAACGTATAACAATTAACTATTAATTATTAAAATAAAAAGAAAGCTTAGCGCTTTCTTTTCATTTCTTCTAATACCTTTTTAAAATTATCATTATCTACACTTAAAGCATTTTCTACATTCACCATTTTAGGCACGAGTAGCAATCCAAGCCTTTTATTCTTTGGAATTACTTTTAAATCGACTATTTCCCCGGAAATTTTCCTTATTTTAAGAGAAATTTCATGAATGTTATCTTTAACAATCTTAAAAATTTCAACTTCTGAAATAGCTTTTATATCATTTACTTGTATTATTTTATCTCCTCTTCTTATACCTGCTTCATGTGCAGGCGACATAGGAGCTACTTCTAATACAGATACTCCACTATCATCAGTGACATATTTATAATCTCCAGATTCCTCTAACTTATTTTGAACTTTAATCATTATTTCATGCCCCAATGGTGCAAATATTATAGTAACAATTTGTCCAATTATTCCAAATTGAGCTACTTGTGCTACTAAAGTTAGTATCACTCCATAAATAAGTATTCCAATACCTGAATATAATGGTTTTTTAATTTTATCATTGGTAAATGATACTGAGTTATATCCTACCACTCCATATAGAGGCATTGCCGTTATTATTGCTGTGCTTAATATCAATAAAGTTTCTGATTTATTTATTAAAGGCCACCAATTAGGTGTTTCAATTGCAGATGTTGCAACACTAGATATATCTCCAGATAAAGCTATGA
The DNA here is from genome assembly GCF_001010885.1 of Clostridium sp. C8. Taxonomy (NCBI): domain Bacteria; kingdom Bacillati; phylum Bacillota; class Clostridia; order Eubacteriales; family Clostridiaceae; genus Clostridium; species Clostridium sp. C8. The sequence goes on from NZ_LBMX01000103.1 coordinate 125,715, forward strand.
ATATAGCTACAGGCAGTGCCCAATATCTATTATAAGCAAATCCACCTACTATCTTATTTTCCTTATTTGAAAATACAGGTATTGCTCCTCTACCACCATCAAACATAACTAGAAAACCTTCTACAACATGCATAATCCCAACAAATGTCATAAGTGCTAATATGTTAACATTTATATACGATTGTGTTTTAGTGGCATTAGCTAAGAATTCTGATATTATGCTTATAGCTCCTAATACCGCTCCTGAGTAAGCAAAGCATATAAATCTCTTCTTTACAAAAAGTAAAAAAATAGATATTATAAACATTATTTCTATTCCAGAGTTCTCATTAAATATAATTCCTAAGCTACTTAGTACTAAACTTATAATAGCTCCAGCTATTATTCCTAATGAAAGTTGTGACAAAGTAAGTTCTAGAGGAGAGTTAATACTCTCCCCAATAGTCATTTTTTGCATTATTGTCACTTTTTTATTTTTTAAATAAAACATTACTCCTAAAACTATCAGCATAAATATGTGCATTGGCTCAACTATGGCATATGCTACCGTTCTTAGTGTATATAGTATTAACTCCATTTCTGAGCCTCCTATTTTAATTTATCTTTTATTGATTCTAAAGCCTTATTAAACTGTGGATCTATACTCCTATCATATTCTTTTGATAATATTTCTTCTGGAATAGTAACTTCTATATCTGGCTTAATTCCAACCTTGTGTATATTTTCTCCATTTGGAGTATAGTATTTTGAAGTTGTTACCTTTAATCCACCATTTCCATCTTTAAATTCTATTAATTGTTGAACAACACCTTTCCCAAAACTTGTTGTACCTATTGTAGTGCCTGCGCCATAATCTCTTAAGGCTCCAGTAACTACCTCTGAAGCAGATGCACTTCCTCCGTCTATTAATATAACTAAAGGCATTCCCTCAGCTTCTCCGCCAACAGAGTTTGATTCTTGCTTGTTGTCATACTTATCTATAGTATATGTTACTACTTTTCCCTTTGGTATGAATTGTGAAGCAACGTTAACTGCTTCTCCTAAAAAACCTCCTGGGTTTCCTCTCAAGTCTAAGATCATACCCTTCATACCTTGATTTTTTAGTTCAATTATCTTTTCCTTAAAATTCTTAGCCACATCTTCATCGAAAGAAGATATTTGTATATATCCTATATCTCCGTCTAAGACTTCTCCCTTTACTGAAATCATCTTAATTACATCTCTAATTATTGTTATATCAAGAGACTGAGAACTTGCTCTTGCAACTGTTAATGTTACTGGCTTACCTTGTTCTCCCTTTATCATAGATATTGTTTTTTCTACATTTGGCTCTGTTATGTCTTTTCCATCTACTTTTAATATAACATCGCCACTTTTTAGGCCCGCTTCTTCAGCTGGTGAACCTTCTATTGGTGCTACAACAGTAACCTTGTCATCCTTTATTCCTAACTGAGCTCCTATTCCAACAAAGTGTCCCTCACTTTGCTCTACAAATGATTTATATTCATCGGAATTCATAAATATTGTATATGGATCATTTAATGATTGAGTCATGCCTTTTATAGCTGCTTCTAATAAGGTGTCATCATCTATTTCTCCATCATATTTAGCTAACAGTGCATCCCTTACTTGGAATAATAAATCATATTTTTTAACATCCTTTATATCACCTAAATCCTTCGCTACATCTTTACTTACACTTTTTAATGATAAGCCATTAAATGCAAATACATTACCAATGTAGAAAAACATTATATTAGAAAATATAAATACTATAACTATTCCAATTATTATTAAGGACTTTTTATATTTATTATTTTTTTTTATATTTTTACTGTTATTTTCCTCCATATATTAATACTTCCTTTCATAAAACTCTCTCAGTGGGCTATACACATATTATCTATACTCTAAGATTGCTTTAAATATGTTTTAAGTGGAGATAAACCCCACTTAATTTATATTAATTATTTTTTCTTTTTGTTCTATATTTTATACATCTAAGAATTTTCTTAATGCTACTATACTTCCTGCTGCACCAACTAATATTCCACCTACTAAGAATAGCCATGTTAATGTTCCAAGCACAAAGCTTGGTGTAACTAGTGTCACTAAGAACATATTTGAAACTATGTATCCATAAGCCCATTTATAAAGTGTAAATAATAATACGCTTGACAATAAAGAACCTACCATACCTATTATCATACCTTCTATTATAAATGGCCACCTTATAAACCAATCAGTAGCACCTACAAATTTCATTATTCCAACTTCTTTTCTTCTTGAATATACTGTTATCTTAGTTGTGTTAGTTATTAAGAATATAGAAACTCCTATAAATACTACAAATAATATTAATCCAGCTATTCTAACTCCACTAACAAATGAACTTATTGCATTTATCATTTCTTGTTGATTAGATATATTTTCTACACCAGTCATATCCTCTACGGCTTTTGTAATTTCATTTGCATCTTCTGGATTTTCTAATTTTACTATAAAAGAACTTGGAAGAGGATTATTTTGTAAATCATACCCTTGTAATAAACCAGGGTTATCTTTTAAGCTTTCTTTAAAGTTTAAAAATGCTTCTTCCCTTGATTCATATATTACTTCCTTTGCTCCCTTTTGTTCATTTAGCTTTAACTCTATCTCTCTTTGATCTAATAACTTTATATCATCTTTTAAAAAGACTTTAATCTCTACCTTGGATGCAACATCTTCTATTGCTTTATTAAAATTTAATCCTAATAAGGTAAATGTACCAAATATAAAAAATGTTATTAGTACAGTGATCATTGCTGCTATACTTAGTGTTCTATTTCTTCTAAGACTTTTCATTGCGTCTACAAAAAAGTATTTCAGTGTATTAATTTTCATTTTCGTACATCCCCCTCTTTGTATCTCTTGCTATATTTCCCTTCTCTATGGCAATAACTCTTTTTTTCATGCTATCAACTATCTCTTTAGCATGAGTAGCCATTAGTATAGTTGTTCCTGCCCTATTAATATCCTCTAATAAATCCATAATTTCTTTAGCTGTTTCTGGATCTAGATTTCCTGTTGGCTCATCACATATTAAAACTGAAGGATTATTAACTATAGCTCTTGCTAATGCAACCCTTTGTTGCTCACCACCAGATAGCTCAGTTGGGAACATCTTATATTTATGAGAAAGCCCCACTAATGATAATACCATAGGTACTCTCTTCCTTATTTCCTTAGGAGATGCCTCTACAACCCTCATAGCAAAAGCGACATTTTCATATACATTCAATGTCGGAATAAGTCTAAAGTCTTGGAAAACCATTCCTATTTTTCTTCTGTAATAAGGTATTTGTCTTCTTGATATGGTTGAAAGCTTTTTACCTGCAACTGCTATATCTCCAACTGTTGGTTCTATTTCCTTAATTAACATTTTAATAAAAGTTGACTTTCCTGATCCTGAAGGTCCAACTAAAAATACAAACTCACCTGATTCTATATTTATATTCACATCTGATAAAGCCTTTACATTATTATCATATAGCTTAGATACATTTTTAAATTCTATCATTTCACAACACCTCGCATAAGCGTATTATTTTAAAAGTTGTTAAACCTATAGCGTTATTATAGCATAACAAAGAGCAAGGAAAAACTTTTTTTATTCCTTTATCACTAATAAAATCTATATTTTTTCAAAATTCTTTTAAATTTTCATTATTTCTTAATAATCTGTAAATCCTTTACCTAACGCTTCTGTTGATTCACTTACAGTTAAAAAAGCTTCTGGATTATTATGCTTTATAAATTGTTTTAAAGTTATAAATTGACTTGAATTTAATACTGTATATATAACTGTTGTATTTTCTTTGGTATATCCACCTTTTCCAGTTAAAATTGTACATCCCCTATCTATTTCATTATTTATAAAATCTACTACTAATTTTTCTTTATTAGTTATTATAAATACTTGTTTTACAGGATTTATACCAGCACTAAATCTATCAACTAAATTTCCTATTAATATTGCACTTAAAAGACCAAATAATCCCTTTTCAACTCCAAATGAATATATTGCTAGTAATGTTACTGTACAATCTGCAATTAATAAACCTTGACCTATCGGTAAATTAAAGTACTTATTTATAATCTTTGCTAATATGCTTGTTCCACCAGTAGATGCATCTTGATGAAATACTATCGTTGTTCCTATTGCCAATACTGCTGATCCAAATATACATGATAGAATTAAATTCTCAGTTATAGCTTTAGGCTGTAAAAAGGTTTCGCAAATCCACATAATAATTGACATCATTACACTTGCATAAATACTTTTTGCTCCAAATGATCCTCCTATTAAGAAAAATGCTAATATAAATAAAATAACATTAAATATAAAAACTAAAATACTTGGATTTATATTTACCATTTTTGTTATTGCTAACGCTAATCCAGATACACCACCTGCTGCTATTCCATTTGGAAAGAAAAAGTATTCTAATCCTAAAGCTACTATTGTTACACCTACTGTTGATAAAAGATATTCTTTTAATTTATTCTTCATATGGTTTGTTTCCCTCCTAATTAAAATGTCCCCCTTGTTAGTACTATTATTGTATATTTCTAAATCCTTCTCCCATAACTTCATGAACTTCTCCAACAGTAATAAAAGCTCTAGGATCTATCTTGCTTATATGTTGTTTTAGTTTTATAAATTCACTTCTTCCTAGTACTGCATACAACACATAGGTATCTTTTCCTGTGAATCCTCCAACACCCTTTAAATAAGTACATCCTCTTTCTAAATCATTCATTATGAATTTACCTATTTCATCATTTTTACTACTTATTATAGTTACTTCCTTACATACATGGAATCCTTCTATAACTTTATCAATTGCTATACCATTTATTATGACTGAGATTAATCCATATAATCCTATATTTATTCCAAAAGTAATAGCTCCTAATAAGGTTATTATAAAATCTACTGCTAATAAAGACTTACCTATATCTATATGAAAGAATTTATTTAATATTTTGGCAATAGTATCTGTACCACCTGTTGATGCATTTGCATTAAATACAATTGCCATGCCTATAGCTGTTATAAAGGTTCCAAAAATAGATGCTAGCATTAAATCTTCTGTTAGTGCTTGAGGATTAAAAAATTTTTCTATTATAGTCATCATTCCAGCTAAACTAAAACTAGAAACTATTGTTTTTACCCCAAAACTTTTCCCAAGAAAAATAAATCCAACTATAAATAAAACTAAATCCATTATGAACACTAAGGGACCTGTTGATATTGAAGGTATATAGTGATTTATTACTATAGCTAAACCAGTTAATCCCCCTGCCGCTATATTATTAGGTATGAAAAAATATTCTAATGATAGTGCTACTAAAAATACTCCAACAATAATTAAACAATATTCCTTTATTTTTTCTTTCATTTTATATCCCCCTTCCTTAGAGAATCTCTATTATTTTCTCTCATATTATGCGTTTTTATCCGAAGTAAATTATAATATTTTAACTAAACAATTAAAGAATCTCATCTAATATTATATATATGTTTTAATTAATAATCTATATAATTAAAACTAGTATTACATATATGTTTTAATTAATAATATAAATATTATTTTCTTATAAGGATAATAATGTTATTCAATTAAAATTACATTATTATCCTTATGCTCATACCTACTTTATATAATTTATAATTTCAATTAAAGTAAAAAGCTGTAGAAAACTTCTACAGCTTAGTGGTAAATATAGCTATTTTATATATATTTAAATTATTATAGTAAACTTATTTATTTCTTTAATGAAATTGCCTTTTTAGCCTTTTCTATTACATTATTAGCAGTTAATCCATAAGCCTCTAATAATTGATCTGGCAATCCACTTTCTCCAAATACATCATTTACACCAACCCTTAAAACAGGTACTGGAATCTCTTCACTTAATACTTCTGCAACAGCTGACCCTAGTCCGCCAATTATATTATGTTCTTCAACCGTAACTATTGCTCCTGTCTCTCTTGCTGCTTTAACTAGTATTTCTTTATCTATTGGTTTCAATGTATGAATATTTATTACTCTTGCAATAATCCCTTGGTTTTTTAATTGTTCTTTTGCTTCCAATGCAACATCTACCATTATTCCAGTAGCAATTATTGTTACATCTTTTCCTTCTGCTAATGTTACACCTTTTCCTATTTTAAATTCATAAGTATTTTCATCATTTATAACATTAACTGCTGATCTTCCAAGTCTAACATAACAAGGTCCATCATATTTTGCTATAGCTTTAATTGCTGCTTCAGTTTCTACTGCATCAGAAGGACATATCACTGTCATATTAGGAATACTTCTCATTAATGCTAAATCTTCTATTGCTTGATGAGATGCTCCATCTTCTCCTACTGTTAGCCCCGCATGTGTTGCACATACTTTAACATTTAATTTGGGATAGCATATAGAGTTTCTTATTTGCTCAAAAGCTCTTCCTGCTGCAAACATTGCGAAAGTACTAACAAATGGTATTTTACCACAAGTAGATAAGCCTGCTGCAACCCCCATCATATTACATTCAGCAATTCCCATATTAAAGAATCTTTCTTCACAAACAGCTTTAAAATCTGCAGTCTTTGTAGATTTTGAGAGATCTGCATCTAAAACTACTATGTTATTGTTTATATTAGCTAATGATGCTAATGCCTTACCATAAGCTTCTCTTGTTGCAATCTTTTTACTCATTACTAGTTACCTCCAATTTCTGCTAAAGCTTGCTCGCATTGTTCTTTACTTGGCGCCGTTCCATGCCATGCAGCTTGATTTTCCATAAAAGAAACTCCTTTTCCTTTTATTGTATTACATACAACAACAGTTGGCTTTCCTTTGCAAGCTTTTGCTTTCTCTATTGAATCTAATATTTGCTCTATATTATGACCATCTATAACTAAGACATTCCATCCGAAAGCCTTAAATTTTTCATCTATCGGAGATGGATTCATAACTTTTGTTATATCACCATCAATTTGTAATCCATTAAAGTCAATGAATGCAGTTAAATTATCTAACTTATAATGACTTGCTGACATTGTTGCTTCCCACACTTGACCTTCTTCAAGCTCTCCATCACCTAGAAGAGTATAGACTCTATAATTCTTATTATCAATTTTTCCTGCTAATGCCATTCCTACAGAAGCTGAAATCCCTTGACCTAAAGATCCTGTTGACATATCTATTCCAGGTAAGTACCTCATACTTGGATGCCCTTGTAATCTTGAACCAATTTTTCTTAAAGTATTTAATTCTTCAACAGGAAAATAACCTCTTCTCGCTAGCACACTATATAAAACAGGGGCTGCATGTCCTTTTGACAATACAAATCTATCTCTATTTTCATCTTTAGGATCCTCTGGATTTATATTCATTTCATTAAAAAATAATGTAGTTAATATGTCTGCTGCTGATAATGAACCTCCAGGATGTCCTGAACGTGATTCTGTCAACATTGAAACTATATCTCCACGTACAGTTTTTGCTACTGATTTTAATTCTTCAACATTTTTTATCATTTTTTATCCTCCTAAGATTTTATTTGCCTGTAAATATATTGTGCTTTATTTACTAAAATTATTTTATCATAATATTTTTATTTTGTATATACTATTGAAGATTTTTTGTTATTCTAATATGTGTATTGTACCAATATTGTATATACTAATGGTCTGCAGTGTATAACTTTACTTCTTTTCTATAAACTTATTATAAAAGAAAAGAAACCCTAATCGGGTTTCTTAAGTATTTAATATACTCTTTTATCAAATAAAACTTTATACAAGATTTAAGCTAATTAGTAAAGCCTTATTAACTTTTTTCATATCCGAATCTGTCATATGTCCTATTTTCTCTTTTAATCTCTTTTTATCTAGTGTTCTTACCTGTTCTAATAAAACAACAGAATCTCTATTTAATCCATATTCTTCTGAAGAAATCTCTACATGAGTTGGTAATTTAGCCTTATTTATTTGAGATGTTATTGCTGCTACTATAACTGTTGGACTATATTTATTACCTATATCATTTTGAATTATTATAACTGGTCTAATTCCACCTTGTTCTGAACCTATAACAGGACTTAAATCTGCATAAAAAATATCCCCTCTTTTTACTACCATAGTCGTCATTAGAAATATCACACTCCGCAAAGCCAGTTCTCATATTCATTAATATCTGCAATTTCGCACTCGAAAGGAAGTTGTGAAAGCTCCAAATTAATTTTAGACATCTCTTTGTAACCAGCTTTCATTAATTCTATAAATTCCATATTAAATTGATTTTCATTATATTCTATTAAATTAGGGTCAATAAATTGACTCTTTTTTTTAATTTTAACTACATTTTTTATAAAGTGTATGTTTTTAACTTTTTTAGACATAATTTGCCTCCAGGTAGTAAAAATCTATGTATAAATAAATTATATTGCAAATTATGTCACTTTGTCAAAACTTATGTTACACTTTTTATTTAATTTTCTAATTATATAATATTACCTATTAACAATTAACTGATAATAATTATTTTTTTATAATACCTTAATTTTCTTCTTATAGTTAAAACTATTATATATACTTATGTACTCCATTTTTTTTACTTCTTTCAGTGTACTAATGTTAATTTAAGATATTGAACTGGTTATTTTTATTTTATTTATTCTAGCAATCCATTATCTAATTGCTTTAATTTTTCAAAATCATTGTATACAATTCTTATTCTGTCTTTTCCATCCTTATCATATATAATTGCTCCTATTGGAGTTTTTTCTTGTTTATCTATAAAAATCCTAATCTTATCCAAATGATCGTTATCTAAAAACATCTCACAGGTAAATTCTATATATTCAGTATCTCCCCATTCTTCTTGTCCCTCTTTTATGCCATTTTCATCAATAGGATATGATAATAACTTATTCAAAAATGCTAAAGAATGAACTATATCCATTTCCTGTTCCATTGTATATTCCTTATTTGATATATTATCTTTAACTATAATCTTATTATCCTTATAAATTTTTGTTCTTTCTTCTCCAAAATCAATTCTTCCACCAATATCTTTTAAATAATATTGAGTAGTATCTTCTCTTTCTTCGTATCTACTGTTTTTTATTATATACTCCACTTTTGTACTGTAACATTTTATTTCTTTTAACGACTTAATTATATCTTCATTAGTTGGCTCTGCTGTAACTCTAAATAATATTACTAAAATAATTGATATAATTGGTATACATACCATAAGTATTAATAATAACTTCTTTTTCATAAATCCTCCTAAAGCCTATCTGTTCATTATTACTAATATTAGCTTTAATCGGATTTTATTCATACTTTAATATTTATCTAGCTATATAATCCATAACTTTTGATATATTCTCTATAACTTCAGACGCCACTGTACTATACTTTTCAGAAGATGCCATCTCTCCTGATAATCCATGTATATATGTGCCAAGTAATGCTGAATTCATTATAGAATGATTTTGACCAAGAAGGGCTGATATTATTCCTGTTAAGCAGTCCCCCATTCCCCCTGAAGCCATTTTACTATTCCCAGTATTATTTATGTACACATCATCACCATTTGTTATTACTGTATTATATCCTTTTAATACCACAACTATATTATTTTCTTTTGCATATTTCTTAGCAACTTCTATCCTATTATCCTCAACAAATTCTATAGATTCACCTATAATTTTTGCCATTTCACCCGGATGAGGGGTAAAAATTGCTTTTCCTTTAATTTTTTTCATTATTGATTTATCCTTTGTTAATAATTGAAGTGCTCCTGCATCAACAACAAAAAATTTTCCTTTATAGTCTTCTATGTAATCCAATATATCTTTATATAACGTATCTCCTGTTGTTCCAGGACCAATTGCAATTACATCTGAATTATTAAGAGTTTCTTTTACCTTATCACGCTCCTCTATATCTAACGTCATAGCTTCAATAAGCTTACAACTTAATTTATCTTGTACATATCTTGAAGATATCAAAGTAGTTAATCCAGCACCAGATTTTACACATGCCTCTGTAGCTATATAAGCCGCTCCAGTATACCCCTTGCTACCAGCCAAGATAGAAATTTTCCCATAAGTTCCCTTATGACCATACAAACTTCTTCTATTTAATAAATTACTATACTGCTCTTTCTCCAAAATAAATATATTTTCTGAATTCTTTTTCTTAACGATTTCAGGAATTCCTATATTTAATACATTTAATTCACCTAGGTATTTTAATGCATTATATTCTATAAATCCTCTTTTTATAACTTCAAAAGTATAGCTTATATCTGCCTCTATAGCAGCTCCCATAGGTTCTCCATTATCTGCATTTAATCCTGATGGAACATCAATACTTATTTTAACTTTAAATTTTTTATTTATAGTATTTATTAATTTTATATAAAAGTCATTTAATTTTCTATTTAATCCTATTCCAAATATACAATCTATTGCAATTTCATAATCCTTTAGATTTGTAAAAAATTCGTCTAAATTATTTTCATTATTTATGAATGAAATATTTGAAGTAAGATTATTTAGTATATTTAGGTTAACAGAAAATTCATTAGAGCATTTTTCTAAACCTCCTATTACTACTATATGAACATCTCTATTTTGTAAAATTAATTTTCTTGCAATAGCTAATCCATCCCCACCATTATTTCCTATTCCACAAAAAACAATAAAATTTCCTTTCAACTCCAAAATATTACTTATAACTTCATTTGAAGCATTCTCCATAAGAATAATACTTGGTATTCCGATTTTATCTATAGTATATTTATCAATATCTTTGCACTTTCTTGTTGACATTATATACATTATGATTCCTCCAAAATAGCAAATGCTATAGCAGATGTATTATTGTGTGATATAGATAAGTTTAACTTATACCCTTTTCCTATCAACTTTTCTATATTATCACTTAAAAACACTATCGGTTTGCCTAAATCATCTCTTAATACTTCTATTTCTTTTAAAGAAAATCCTCTTATTCCAGTACCTAAAGACTTACTTATTGCTTCTTTTGCTGCAAAGTTTCCTGCTATAACTTCTGATCTCATATTTTTAGATTTAAATAACGTTATTTCTTTATCTGTAAATATTTTTTCTATAAACCCATTTGTTCTATCAATAGCCTTTTTTATTCTATCTATTTCAATTATATCTGTTCCTATTCCTATTATCATAAAACCACCTCTAATATATTTTACTATAAATATTAGATTTTATATGATTTTTAATATCCTTTATTTTATAAATTGAAGTCAGCTACATATTCATCAACATATTCTCCTAATATGTCAACAAGATGTATTGGAGATACTTCATTAACATGTAGTAAATTTAATAATTCATTAACCTTCTCCTTAATGTTTGATATATTTCTAATTTTATCCCTTTCTATTTTCACCACACTACCATCTACTATATCTTGTCTTTCAACTTCAATTCCAAATGCTTGTCCATCATAAAAACTTTCACTTATCATTCTATAAATATACTTACTTTCCCTATCCTCTTTTTTTACAACATTATATAGATTATCAACAATATTCATTTTACCTCTCCTTTGTAAATTACTATATACTAATTAACTACCACATTAAAAACATATCATAGAAATTATTAAAACAATGTCAAACATTGTTTATTAGATTAATAAAATATTTCCTTATATTTTTACATTTTTTTATTTTAAATTTTTTGTTAAATGTACTTTTTTAAATCAAATAAAATATCTAATAATAAATTATTATTTTACTATGTCGATTTTATAATACTTTTCTCAAGTTCCTTTGCAAATTTATAGTTATATTGATGATTTAGTAATAATATTAAGACATTATTGTTAGACTATGTTTATATAAATTAAAAATCAATTATTCTTTTAAGTTATATTTATTAATATTTTATTCAAAAATATAATATTTACTATAACTTATATAATAAAATTTTATGTTATACCATAATATATCAATAGTATTAATGATATTATTTATAATAAATATTTTAAATAGTTATTGATATTGTTAATATTTAGACATATAATAATTTTATAATAACAATTATTATTTAATATTTATTTTGAGGAAGGTGTAGATTTATGAAGTCTTTAGAAGTAAAAAAGGATATATATTGGGTTGGAGCTCTCGATCCAGATTTAAGAATTTTCGATATTATTATGTACACACCTTACGGAACTAGCTATAATTCATATGTTGTTAAAGGAAGCGAGAAAACAGCTGTATTTGAAACAGTTAAAGTTGAATTTTTTGATCAGTATATAGAAAGATTAAAAGACTTAGATATAGATATAACTAACATCGATTATATAGTCCTTGATCATACCGAACCTGATCATGCTGGTTCAGTTGCTAGGTTGTTAGAAATTTCACCTAATGCTAAAGTAGTAGGTTCTGCTGCTGCTATTAAATTTATGAAAAAAATCGCTAATAAAGATATTGACTCAATAACTGTAGGTGATGGAGATACAATAAGTTTAGGTAATAAAACATTAAACTTTATATCTGCTCCATTTTTACATTGGCCAGATTCTATTTACACATATATTGCCGAAGATAAGCTTTTAATTACTTGTGACTCCTTCGGGTCCCACTATTCATCTGAAGCAATAGTAAATAGTAGAGTAGAAAATGAAGAACATTATATGGATGCTTTAAAATACTATTTTGATTGCATTTTTGGTCCATATAAACCTTTTGTATTGAAGGCAATTAAGAAAATTGAAAATCTAAATATAGATATGATTTTACCTGGTCATGGCCCAGTCTTAATTGAAGAACCAATGAAAATAGTTGAACTTTATAGAAAGTGGAGTACTCCTGAAAGCCCAGCTTTAGATGGTAAAAAAGTTGTTACTATTCCTTATGTATCAGCTTATGGATATACAGAATCTTTAGCTAAGGAAATTGCTAAGGGTATAGAAGCTTCAGGTAACATTGAAGTTAGATTATTTAATGTTATTCATCATGAAATTAGTGATATAGTAAATAGCATTACAGAATCTGATGGGTTACTATGCGGTTCTCCAACTATAGTTTCCGAATTATTAGAGCCAATTCGGGATGTGCTTTCAAAATTAAATCCTGTTGTCCATGGTAATAAATTGTCTGCTGCTTTTGGATCTTATGGTTGGAGTGGCGAAGCAATTCCTAGAATAGAAACAAGACTAAGAGAACTAAATATGAAGTTTTATGGAAGTTTAAAGATTAACTTTAAACCTTCTGATAATGAATTAGAAGAAGCTTATGAATTTGGCTTAGGATTTGGAGAAATCTTAAATGGTAAAAAGAATCTTGCTCCTGAATCAAAATCTAAAACAACTATTGAAGAAATTCCTACTAATGGAGGCTTAAAGCTTTGGAAGTGCATAATTTGTGGTGAAATATTTGAATCAGAAACTGTACCAGAAGTTTGTCCTGTTTGTGGTGCTGGAAGTGATCAGTTTATAGAAATCGAGAGGAAAAAGACCACTTATTCTATAGATAAAGAAGAAACCTATGTAATTATAGGTAATGGAGCAGCTGGGTTCTATGCAGCCAAAGCTATTAAGGAAAGAAATGAAAGTGCAATAATTAAACTAATTTCAAATGAGCTAGAGCATTCATATGTGAGAACTCAACTTTCAGATTTAATAACTGAAAAAATTGATGATTCTTTTTATCTTGAAAAAGCTAATTGGTATAAAGAAAATAATATAGTTGAAATCCTAGGTGCTAACGTAAATAGTATAGATAAAGATACAAAGACTATAAAATTAGATAATAAACAAGGAATTCATTATGATAAGTTAATTTTGGCTAATGGTAGTTATAACTTTGTTCCTCCAACTAAAGTGAAATTTGAAGATCATGAAATTGAAGTAAATTCATGGACCTATAATACAGTCAAAGGAATTCATGCAATAAAGAAACTTTCGGATGTTGAATCTCTTAAAGAGCAACTGCCAGCATCTAAAAACATAGTGATTATTGGTGGTGGCTTATTGGGCCTTGAAGCTGCTTGGGAGGTTCAAAAACGTAATATGAATGTTACTGTTGTAGAATTAGCAGAAAGAATGCTTCCACGTCAATTAGATACAGATGGTTCCAACTTGTTTGAAGACTTAGTTAGCAAAACACCTGTTAAAGTTCTTTTGGGAGAAGCTGTTGATTTTATAACTGCTAACAAGGATGGAGTTCAATCTCTGCAATTGAAAAGTGGCAAACAAATAGATGCCGATATTATTATTTATTCAGTTGGAGTTAGAGCAAATATTTTCTTAGCACAACCTTTAGGTATTCATTGTAATAAAGGTGTTATAGTAAATCCATATATGCAAACTAATGTAGAAGATATATATGCTTGTGGGGATGTAGCTGAATTAGATGGAATATATTATGGAAATTGGCCAGCAGCAATAGAAATGGGGAAAGTTGCAGGTGCTAACGCTACAGGTGATAAGATTAAATTTGAAAAATTTGTTTCCTCTACAGTATTTGCTGCAATGAATACTCAAGTATTTTCTGCTGGAACTATAAATTTTGATGATCCTTCATTAGAGAAAATTGGTTCTATAGATACTTTAAATAATAAGTATTCGAAGTTATTTTTCTATAATAATAAACTTGTAGGCGGAATTTTAATTGGTGATATTTCATCTTCAGTAAAAATAATAAATGGAATTCAAAACGAAGAAGATAAATTAACAGTTTTAAGTAAAGGTACAATTTAAATATAAAAATTTATTTTTACTATAAAAGGGTAAGCTATAAAATAATTAGCTTACCCTTTTATACTATTTATTTAAAATTATATTTTAAACTTAATTTACAAAATCTTCTACTTGTTCTAAGTCTCTTTCTACTTTTCTATCTCCTACAAATTTAAAGTCTTCTGCTACAACTTCTGCAATATATTTTTTATTTCCATCTTTATCTTCATAGCTTCCAGTTCTTAATCTTCCACTCAAGCTTATGTAGCTTCCTTTTCTCATATATTGACATACTACCTCAGCCTTTCTTCCCCAAATAGTAACTGGTATTAAATCCGCTTTTCTAGTTCCATCCTGAGCTTTAAAATTTCTATCCACTGCAATTATGAACCTAGTGAATACTTTATCACTACCCTCTAATGATCTAAGTTCAGGGTCCTTTATTAATTTTCCTAATAATACTATTTTATTCATTTTTTGCACCTCCTGAATATTTCTTCTTTGATTATACCCATTTAGTTTTTTTCTATACATAAATAAATAAAATAAATTATAAAGCAATCAATATTAGCTCAAGCCATTTATTATCAGTTCACAACTTATAATGCGTAGTTCTTAATTATAGAACTAGTTTAACTGTTCTGAATTAAGGAATTCTTAGTTGTTTTTAATTATTATTAGCATTTCTTTTTCTAAGTGCTAAAATAGAATTTATTTCTGCTCCCAAAATTAACATCATAGATGTTATATATAACCAAGTCATTAATACAAAGACAGCTCCTACACTTCCATAAAGCCTAGAATAATTAGCTATATTATTTATATAATATGAAAAGGCCATTGATACTATTATCCATCCTAAAGTGCTTGCAATGGCCCCTGGAAAAACTTCTCGCCAACTTATTTTCTTTGCCGGTGTATACCTATATATTCCAGCAAATATCCAAATCATCATAGATATAATTATTAGATATCTACTTATATTCCATATCTTATTTATAACGTTTTGAAATGGAAATATAGTTAACAGATACTTACCTATTAATTCTCCAAAAACTAACATAGCTAGTGCTAACATTATTAATAAAGCTAAAACAATAGTAAAAAATATTGCTACAAACGCTCTCTTTATAAAGGATCTATGTTCCTTTATATCATAAGCTTTATTTACACCTTTTATAACCGCTCTGAATCCTGATGATGCCGACCACATTGAAAGTACAACTGAAACTCCTAATAATCCTGCATTTTGCGTATTTACTATTTCAACTACAGTGGTATCTACTAATGTAAAAACATTATTTGGCAATATAGTTCCTAATCCTTCTAAAACGTCTGTAGCATTCAAGCTGCTAAAACCTATTAAAGTCATTAAAAATATTAAAAATGGAAAAAATGCTAATATCAAATAATATGCAAGCTGAGCTCCTAATGCAAATATGTCATCATTGTTAATTTTTACTATGAAATATACTATTTTATCTATTATTGATCTTTTATTTTCATTACTATTACCCATTAAATCACCACATCATTTATTATTTAATCTTTTATATTATATATCAAATAAATAAATTATACTCCTCAACATTATTTTATTATACTTTATATATAATACTATATTATTTCCAATTATATAATCAAAGCCATCTATTTCTTTCTAAAACTCATATACTATAGTATAATTTACATATATGAGCTAAATTCTACTATCTTACTTAAATTAATCTATAACTATTTATTATTATATTACAATTAGAAATTAAAACCTAAAACTTATAAAAACTTCTATATAAGTTGTAAAAAATAAATTAATCAATTAGCTGTTTTGGCAATAGCTATAGAAAGGGTGTTTATTATGAACTACATATTAGAAAATGAAAATATAAAACTGTCAACTAATACTAATGGCGGAGAACTTACTAGTATATTTAGCAAAGAAGATTCATTAGAATTCCTATGGAATGGAAACTCTGATTATTGGAAATACCACTCCCCAATTCTGTTTCCTATAGTTGGAAAAGTTAAAGATGGAAAATATTTAGTGGATGGAAATACTTATGAATTGCCTCAGCATGGCCTCGCTAGAACTCGCGAATTTAATATGATTGAAAAAACAGATGATTATATAGAATTTGAACTTTTATGGTCTGAAGATACACTTAAGATATATCCTTTTAAATTTTCTTTAAGGCTTTCTTATAAGCTTTTAGAAAACGGTGTTAAAGTTGGATATAAGGTTATAAATCTTGATAATAAAGAAATATATTTTTCAATAGGAGGTCATCCAGCATTTATGTGCCCTCTAATGAATGAAGAAAATTTTGAAGACTATTATTTTGAATTTAATAAGATTGAAAATGCTAATATTATGAAATTAAATTCAAATACTGGTTATTTTTCAGGAATTACTGATCAATATTTTCATAATGAAAGTATTGTAAATCTATCTTTAGATTTATTTAAAGATGATGCTTTAGTATTTAGTGATTTAGAATCTAACTTAATAAGTTTAAAATCAAAAAATCACAATAAAAGTTTATCGATGGACTTCTCAGGATTTCCTTATCTAGCTTTATGGACTAAAGCAACTGGCGCACCATTTATTTGTATTGAACCTTGGTATGGCCATGCAGATTATCATGACTTTAATGGCGAACTTAAAGATAAGTCAGGAATTGAAAAATTAGAAGTAGGCAAAACCTTTACTGCATACTATAGTTTATTTATAGAATAAACTATAGTTATAATAATACAATTTCATTTATTAAGTGGGAAAAGCTATAGAAACTCATAGCACTTATGATTTTCTATAGCTTTATTTAAATTACCTTTTTTCAATATATTATATTTTTAAAACAACTTACTTTATTTCACAGGATTTTATATTCATAAAATCCAATCTCCGTTACTTACCCCATATTTCTTATAAAATAAAAGATAACTGTGAGATATAAATTGTGAGCTGCTAACTAATACCGTACTTTATACTTTTAATCTGTTATTGCAACTGCTCTAACTGGTGAGCCATCTCCATCTTCTATTTTTAGTGGAGTTGCTACTAATGTAAATTCTTCTCTATTTATAATATCTAGATTAGTTAAATTCTCTATTATAAGCTTACCTCTAGATAAAATAATATTATGAATTTCAAAATCTATACTATCAAATTTATCAATAGATATTGCATCTATTCCTATTCCTTTTAAATTAAAATCACAAATCCACTTTGCTGCCTCTTCCGTTAAACTTGGATAATTATTAAAATACTCCTTGGTTCCCCAGTATTTCTCATATCCTGTTTTTAATATTAGAAAATCACAATTTATTATTTTGTCTTCATATTTCATTATTTCTTTTAAAGTAACTTCTTTTGTGCTTGAAATATCTATTATAATGGCTATTCCTATAAATTCATTTATATTAAATTCATCAATAGTTTTTCCCTTATTAATCATGTGACTCGGTGCATCAATATGAGTTCCTGTATGAGTATAAATATTTAAGCATTTCTCATTAAATCCATCTTTCTCTATAGTAGCTATATTGTATATTTCCGGTTTCTCATCTTTTGTGTATGTTGTCATATTTGTTTTTATTATATGACTTAGATCTATAACTCTCATTTAACTCCCTCCCTATTATTTTACCTATTTATATCCCATTCCTTCGGTAATAGACTTCTATATTTAATTGTAAAATATCTATCATCTATAAGTAATATTCTTCCCTTATCCTCTTCTGTTCTAATTACTCTTCCTGCTGCCTGCATAATCTTATTTATTCCTGGATATATGTATGCATAGTCAAAACCTTTTTCCTCATAATAATCTTTTATTATATCTCCTTCATTAGATATTTTGGGAAAACCTACACCAACTATAATGCAACCAATAAGCTTATTACCGGGAAGATCTATTCCCTCTGAAAATATTCCTCCTATAACACAAAATGCTAGGATATTTGCTCCATCTTGAAAATTATTTATAAATTCTTCCTTTTCCCTTTCAGTTAAAACCTCCTGTTGACAAATAGTATCTTTATCACTATAAATTTCTATATATCTTTCATATATCTGTTTTAAATATTGATAAGATGGAAGAAAAATCATATAGTTTCCTAGTTGTTCTTCTTTAAACTTATTAATTAATTTACATAAATTATCTATATTATTTTCCCTTTGCCTAAATCTCATATTAAGAGAATGTCCATAAACTTTTAAGTTCTCTTTTCTAAAAGGTGATGGCAACTTCATTCTATAGCTTTTTTCATTGCCTCCCAGTAGATCTATATAATAATTTATAGGCGTTAATGTTGCAGAAAATATTATAGTTGAATAAGCTTCTTGTACTACCTTTGCTAAATTTTCAGCTGGATTAACGCAAAACAATTTAACTTTTGCATCATTTCTATTTATTTCTACTAAAGTAACGTACTTATCACTAAAAAGCTCAGAAATAGATATGAAAGACCGTATTTCAAAATATAAATCTCTTATTTCATCATAACCTTCTGTATTTACAGATTTCACAAGATATTCATCACATTCTTTTAAGAATATTCTAAGTAACTTATATAGATCCTTATATTGATCCTTTTTATACATACTATTAACTTCTAATTCTTGAACTTCCCTTCTTACTTCTATTAATTCCTTATTAATAGAAGTTAAAGCTTTATATAACTTAGGTACTTTTCCCTTTATTAATTTTGATGCTTGCATTATTTTACTCTTATAAATTTCTGCACTAAACATACTTCTAGCTCTATCCACAAGATTGTGACCTTCATCCACAAGTAATATATTCTTATCCACATCATCCTCAAAAAATCGTTTTAATTTTGCTCTTGGATCAAATGCATAATTATAATCACATATAATTACATCGCACCATAGACTCAAGTCTAATGATAATTCAAAAGGACAAACTTTATTTTCCTTTGCATATTCTTCTATTTTCACTCTTGTAAAATCAGTATCATCATTAAGAATATCAAATATAACATCATTAACTTTATCATAATAATCTATTGCATATTCACAATAATCAGGATTACATTTAGTTTTATCCTTAAAACAAATCTTTTCCTTTGATGTTAATGTGATACTTCTACAAATAAGTCCATTGTCTTTTAACTTATTTACTGCTTCTTCTGCTACAGTCCTAGTTATTGTTTTAGCAGTTAAATATACTATTCTTTCTCCTCTGTTTTCGCCTAAGGATTTTACTGCTGGAAATATTGTAGATATTGTTTTTCCTATACCTGTTGGTGCTTGTGCAAATAATACAGCTTGCTCCTTTATTGTGTTAAAACATGATATTGCAAGTTCTCTTTGTCCTTTTCTATAAGTATTAAAAGGGAATATTAAATTTTTTATAGATTTATTTCTAATTGAATTCAAATTAGATTTTAATAATATCCATTTTTTATATTCATTTATTATATAGAGAATAAATTCTTTTAGTTCTTCAAACTTAAAATTTTTATTAAAACTTTTTACTTCATCTGTTTCTATATTAAAATAACTTAACTTTATATTTATTTCTTCTAATTGATTTTGAAAGGAGTACATGTAGGCATAAAACTTTGCTTGCGCCCAATGTAAATCATTATAGTCTTCATCTATTAAAACTAACGACTTCATAGTTGATTTTATTTCTTCTATATATACACTACCATCATCTATAATTATTCCATCTGCTCTGCCTTCCAATAACAAAACAACATCTTCAATATCAAAAGATTGTTCTAATCTTACCTCCTTTTGATATTGGGCATATATTTTTTCATTGCTACTTTGAAGCTTTTGATGAGCCAATGTTCCTTCCAAAGCTCTACTTTTTCCCATGTATCTATCATCTAGACTTCCAGTTTTTAAAACATATTCTATTATTCCCCTTACAGACTCCTTAATAATTACCTTATTGCTCATTAAGTTATTCCTACCTTTATTCACAGTACACAATTCATAGCTCACATTTCTTTAATAAAAGCTCCATTATGCAAATTAAATTATAGATTTTTAGTATCAGACATCCATTACTTAATAAAGTTTTAATGTATTTACAACTAAATTTAATACGAAGCAAATGCTACCTAGTTTTTAATTATAGTGTACACTTAACTTATGTTATATAATACCTGTTAAATAAAAAATAAAAATCAACTTTGCACTCTAAAACAAATATAAGCTTAATAAGGTATTGTCTTAAACTTAATAACAACACCTTATTATACTAATTAATTATTTAATTGAATTTATAGTTTGTGCTAGATTATTTATGCTAGTTGTAAGACTCTCTAACTTTCCTTCTATTCTAATTAATAGATATAGAGAAATAGCTATAGGGAATCCTAAATTAGCTATTAAGCTCACTAATTCATCCATAAAATCACCCCGTTATTTACATATGCAAATAACTTAGATTTTTAAATTTTTTATTATAAATGGTACTCATTTACTATTTTTTGCACTAATTTTTTTGTAGCACTTGCTTGCGCTATAAGCGACATAACTATAACAAATGTTCTTATACTATTTTCATCTTTATTGTTTAAATTTAATTCTGAAATTATACTATCTAACTTTTTCTCATCTATAACAGGTTCACTTAAAAAATCTTTAAAACTTTCACTTTGAGTTTCTGAAAATATTTTATAAGCCTTTTCCCAAGATATAATATCATCAGATCTATCATTTATCTCATTAAATGCCAATCTGAAAACCTTTTTAATTTCTTCTGTTGTTAATACCGGTCTCATATAACTTAATAGCACTAACTGTATAAGATGTATTTTAGTATATCCTCTTTTTTTACCGTCCTCAGGCTTACTAATAACTTCACTCTTTATATAATTCTGTACTATATTATTAGTGTACTTATCTTCTATAAATTTATCATTTAAAAAATCTATAACTTGGGATAAAAAAAGATCATATTTCGGTAAATCTTCATAACCAATCATCGAATTGTTAGACATCTCTTCTGCCAATTCTATTATATAATTAGTATCTATTTTTTTCACCATAATATCCACCTCTAATTCCTATTCTTAATATAATTATATAGTATATATAAACTTATTACAAGTTATTTTTGTCTGTTTATTTTAATTTTATTATTATTCCTTTAAAATTTTATAAAAATTATCTATTATTTTGAAATTTTTTTATAAATTATATAAAATTTATAATACAACTTATATCTACATATTTAATTTTACATTTTTTTCTTATTTTATTATCTTTTTTTAAATTATATATATAATAATATTTTTTTAAGCTATATAACCTAGTGTACAAGCCATTCTACATTTTTTTCTATTTTACTTAAAAATTGATAAATAGTATTGACTTTTCTAATTTATGGTAGTATATTGTATTTATAACTTTGATATATATACGAAATTTGTAATTTTTGAAAATATTTTTCTTTTATATTGACTTTTAATTACATTTTTAGTAATATTAACTTTGCAAGATGTCGAAACTTGTTTTAAGGAGGAATATATAATGAAATCAACTGGTGTAGTAAGAAGAGTAGATGAATTAGGAAGAATAGTTATTCCTATAGAATTAAGAAGAACATTAGATATAGCTGAAAAGGATGCTTTAGAAATCTATGTAGATGGTGAACAAATAATCCTAAAGAAATATGAACCAGCTTGTATCTTCTGTGGAGATGCTAGAGATGTTGTTAATTACAAAGGTAAAAACATCTGTAAAAACTGCTTAAATGAATTAAAAAAATAATTTTTAATACTTATATTTAAATAGTTGCTTATAATTAAATCCCCTATGAACTTATAAATTCATAGGGGATTTAATTATAATTCTGTTGAGTATTTATATACTTCTTTTTTAGGTAAATTTCTTTCTTTAGCAACTAATTTTATAGCATCCTTTTTATCTATTCCACTTTCTATTAATTTAATTAAATGCTCTTCTATTGTTAAGTCAATCCATACTGCCTCTTTTTCAGCTTGTATTTCCTTTTCCGATTTACCTTCAATTACTAAAACAAATTCGCCTCTTGGCCTATTATCTGTAAAATGTTTTAGTACTGATGATATAGTTCCTCTACATATTTCTTCATGAAGCTTAGTAAGCTCTCTGCATACTGCTATATTTCTATCCCCTAGATTATTTAGTAAATATTCTAAAGTATCTATTATTCTATGTGGTGCTTCATATAATATTATTGTATCTCTAGAATCTTTTATTTCTTCAATTACAGGACTCCTCTCCTTATTTTCTCTTGGTAAAAATCCTCTAAAGATAAATTTAGTAGTATCTAAGCCTGAGTACACAAGGGCTGTTGTTATAGCTGTTGCCCCTGGTAAAACTTCGAATTCTATTCCTTGTTCTATACACCTCTCAACTATGACACTACCTGGATCTGATATACCAGGAGTACCTGCATCTGTAATTAAAGCTATATTAATTCCATCTTTTAACTTGTTTATTATATCTTCACTTTTTCCTTGCTCATTATGCTTATGATAACTAAATAGACTTTTTTTTATATTAAAATGATTTAACAATTTTAAACTTTGTCTTGTATCTTCAGCAGCTATTATATCTACATATTCTAATATTTCTAAAGCTCTCAATGTTATATCCTTTAAGTTTCCTATTGGAGTTGGTACTAAATATAGTTTCCCATTTTCCATATAACTAAACCTCCCTGCCATATATTTTATTTAATTCCTTTGTATAGCTACCGTCTTCATTATAAATATATAATGGAGCTTCCCATTTTAAATAAGCCCCTCCATCTCGCTGCCCTTCTATTAAAACTATATTAGGAGCTTTTTTTATATTAGGTTGAATCATTTGTACTCTCTTAGGCTCAATTTTATATTTTCTCATAAGTTCAAATATATCTATTAATCTCTCCGGCCTATGTACTATATACATCCTTCCATTATCCTTTAAAAGCTTTCTGGAAGCTTTTATTACATCCTCTAATGTACATAAAATTTCATGTCTAGCTATGGCTAATTTATCATCAGGATTTATTATTCCTGAGTTATTTAATTTATACGGAGGATTTACAGTTAAAGCATCAAATTTTCCTAACTTATTTAAAAAGCTTATATCTTTTAAATCTCCTCTTTCAAATTTCACGATTTTTTCTAATTCATTATACTTACTACTTCTCTTGGCCATCTCTACCATATCATCTTGAATTTCTATTCCTATAACTTCTTTAGGATTATATTTTCCATATAGTAAAAAAGGGACTATTCCAGTTCCTGAACATAAATCAATGACTCTATGTTTATTTTTTATGTTTGCAAAATTAGATAGTAAAACCGCATCTACACCAAATCTAAAACCTGATTTTTTTTGTATTAAAAATAAATTTTTTAATTGTAAATCATCAATTGATTCGTCTTCTAATAACCTTACATCTTTATTCATATTAACTACCTCTAATTATCATTATTACATATTATTAGTATCACCATAATAATAAATTAATAATATCTCTACCTTTTGTATCATTATTTTAAAACCATTATAAATTATATCATATAACTTACCGTTTTATTAAACTTAAATTGTTTGAAGTTATCTTAAAATTATGTTATAAATATTAATTTATCTTCTATTTTTTATGTAAAAATAAACTCCATCTATAAAAAGACGGAGTTTATATAATATTAAATATTAACTTCTAATTAAAGTACTCTTCTTGCCGCATAGAATCCTGTAATAGGTGAAACTTTAACATTTTCTCCTTCATAAGGCGCATGTATATATTGTCCTCCACCTACGTAAATTCCAACATGGTCTGAACCATAAGTAAATACTAAGTCTCCTGGTTGTAATTCACTATATGAAACTGGCGTTCCAACTCCAAGTTGTGAATAAGTAGTTCTTGTTATCTCAGTTCCTGCTGCATTCCTGTACACAAAACTAGTAAAACCTGAACAGTCAAATGATGATGGACCTGTTGCACCATAAATATATGGTGTTCCGATATATTTATATGCAAAGTCTACTATAGAATTACCTGTACTTGATGATAATCCTGAGCCTGAGCCTCTATTTGCCTGTGCTATTTCTAAATTTGAAATCTTATCTTCAGCATTATACAATGCTTCATTAACTTCTGCAATTACGATATCACTCTTAAGCTGCCCATCTCTAATATTTGTTAATTGTCCTAATGCGCTCCTTAGAGCATTAACATCATCAGAATTAATTAATATATCCAATTGCGCACTAACTAGGCTTCTTTCTGAAACAGATAAGAACTCTGCATCAAATTTAGCTTGTTCAGCTTTTGCTGTTGCAATAAGTGTTTCTTGTTCTTGTTTCTTTACTTCTAATTCTGATAAAACTTTATTAGTTTCTTCATTTATTTTAGCTACTTCATTTGCTTTCTCTTCTAAAGAATTAACTTTTTCATCTAACTTTTCCTTATTATCTACCAATTCTTTCACGATCTTTTTATCGATGCTTACAAGTCTACTAGCAGAATCTAATTTAGATATAAGGTCACTAAAACTATCCGCACTAAATAGAAGTGTTAGATAACTTCCTTGTCCACCTGTTTTGTATAATTCTCTTAGTCTTTTTCCTAATACTTCTTCTTTCTCTGAAATATCCACCTTTGATGTTTCAATTTCTTTCTTTGTATTTTGTACTTCATCCTTAATGGTATCTATTTGTTTTTGATTTTCTTGCACCTTTTCTGCTAATGGTGATATTTGTTCATTTAAATTATATATCTTCCCTTGAATATCTTCAACTTGCTTATTCATTTCGTCATACTTTGCTTGATTTTCTTTTACTTCCTGATTAATTACTTCCTCATTAGGAGTAGCAAAAACTGGTGTTACTGAGGTCATTGTTAAAGCACCAACTATAACAATTGATAAAATCTTCTTTTTCATAAGTATTTGGTCCTTAGACCATCCCCCTCTCCCTACGTGATATTACCATTATAACACTTATGGAAAGCTCGGACAATGGTAATTTTTTTAAAAATGAGATATTTAGTGGGTGTAAATGTATACTGTACATATTTGGAATTAACTTAGTTATGTTAACATAACTGTTTTAACCTAAATATCTCTTTAATTATATGCTATATAATATCATTTTTATAATATATTTACAAATATTTCTGTGTTAAAACTTTATATATTTTTGTACTTTTTTAATGTTATATTTTGAGTTAATGATAATATAGCTATTAATACTATGAATGATATCACTACATACTTAGATTGTTCAATTAAAAAATAATCTATTACTCCTATAATTATGCCTAGTATACCTATTGCCATATTAAATGTTCCGTTGAGTTTCATAAATTTATCTATATCATTATATGCTCCACTATTTTTCAACATGGTTTTTATTCTATTACTGCTAATAGATATTAGTCCCATTATTATAAACCCTAAACTTCCTAAAATTATTATTATTGTGCTTCCTCTCACTTTTTGTACTCCTAACTTAATATATTTGTTGATTGAAATGTTTTTATCCTTTTATTAAAATTTCTAATTATTATCTTCACTTAAATATATATCTTAAAGCAATACAATAACAATTTCAATATTTTCTTTTAAAAATAGTTGACATCATTAACTATAATTACTATAATTATAATGTACTTCGGGGTGTGGCGCAGATGGGAGCGCGCGTGGTTTGGGACCATGAGGTCGCAGGTTCAATCCCTGTCACCCCGACCAATAAAAACCTCTCTTTAATTAGAGAGGTTTTTTACATTTTAAGTACAATTAATATTTTTTTCTTAAATTACATAGCTAATTACAATCTATATAATCATTAACCTCTTTAAGTTCATCATCAAATCCAATAGATTTACAAGAAATTAATACTATTGGTATTATTGATATATAAGCACACAATATTAATATCAACATAAATCTTATCCCCTTTTCATATTTCTATTTATGATAATTATATGAAAAAGGTTTCAAATGTGTTATGCATTTTTTATTTTTTATAAAAAAGGAAAGAAATTATTGTTTTCTCTCCTTTTTAATTATATTATTTTTTAAACTTTCTTAAGGCAATCCCTGCAATAGCCATAATACTGCCTAAAATAACTGTTCCTACTGGTGATGCTCCCCCTGTCTCTGGAAGATTATCATTATTACCTTTACCATTATTATTGTCTGTATTATCAGACTTAGCCTTTACCGTTATCCTAACTATTTTTTCTGTAATGTTTTTATTACTATCTTCAACTGAATATACAACTTTATACTCTCCAGCTTTTGTTGTATCAACATTATTTTCCTTAACCTTTATATTTGAAGATATATCTCCATCTTCTTCATCGGAAGCTTTCACATCTTTCATTGGATCAAATTTATCTCCTACAGTCAAAGTTTTATCTTCTGCTATTATACTTGGAGCTTTATCCTCTATAAGTTGAATTGCAGCTTCTGATAATGAAGCTATAAATATTCTATCCTTATTATCTTTTACTGATAGATTCTCTACCTTAATAACTTCAGAAATACTTTCAGTTTTAGCTTTAAACTTTATTTCGAAGCTTTCATTGCTTATTACTTTATCATTTAAAGCTTCTACATCAATTATTAATTTTCCATTTTCAATCTTATTATTTAATATTTTCACATTTTCACTATTAGATTTAACTTCCAAAACCTCTAATGCATTTGTATTAAAATTAATTGTTGCAGAATAAGTCTTACTTTGTAAATGTTCTGGTACATCATTTAATTTAACTTTTGCTATAAAATCTTTACCTTCTTTAATACTAGTTGGCATCTCAACGCTAGTAGTTCCTAATGATGTTAAATTTGTTATTCCATATCCAAAGTTATATTTATTACTAGTTAGATCATATTTGCCATCTGCTGCAAGATTCGGAACATCTACTGGGAGAATTCCTGTTGCCTCATGAGCTCCAAAAATAACATCCATAATAGCTGGAATATTTGGACCAAAAGCCTTTATAGGTGACAATCCTCCATCTGCTTCTGTAGGATCCATACCTTTATATCCATATGCTATAACTTTAGCCGCTGCTCCATCACGACCTGTAACATCATACGGATGTCCAAGACTTCCTAAAATCACAGATTTTCCCTTTATTTTAGCATATTCAAAAACTTCTGTTGGATATTTAGTTAACCAGTGAGTTGCAGCTAAGTGTGCAGAGCTTGATATTTCTGATAATATAACGATTTCATCAGCTAAATCAATTTTTGCTTTTGTTGCATCATCTAATATTGTTTTCTTATTATATGAAACTAAGTCATAATTTACATCGTTTATCTTACCTTCACTTATTAATCTAGTTATACCAAATTTCATACCTGGTAATTCATTGTCATATGGAGCTAATAATAGTATATTATCGCCTTCCTTAGGATTTAAAGGTAAGATATTGTTCTCATTTTTAACTACAGTTATAGCATTAGCTGCAACTCTTCTTTCAATATCTCTATTTTCTTTTGATCCTACTACAGTTTTAGCATTGTTAATCTTTTCTTCTAAAGTTCTAGTATCATTTTTAACTTCCATTATTCCTCTATCTATTTTTAATTTAACAACTCTTTCTGCTGATTGATCTATTCTCTCTAGTGGTATCTCGCCTGTACCTACTGCTGCTTTAACTTCATTTATTATGTTCTCTAATTTAACTACATCTGCTTTACTTCTTAAGATTGTAGGCATTAAAGCAATATCTACCCCTGCTTTGAATGTTAATTTAACAGCTTCTGATTCTCCAAAGTTATCACTAATAGCTTGCATGTTAAGTGCATCAGTTACTACGACACCATCATAAGAAAGTTCTTTTCTTAAAATACCTGTTACTATATCATCAGATAATGTAGCTGGAAATGCAATTTGTTGGCCATCTTTTTTGGATACATAAGTATCCTTTTCTACTTGTGGAAATTGTATATGAGCTGTCATTATCATATCTACGCCTTTATCTATTGCTGCTTTAAAAGGCTTTAATTCCATATTTCTTAATTCTTCTATAGATTTATTTACTACTGGCAATCCATAATGAGAATCTGTGGCTGTATCTCCGTGACCTGGAAAATGCTTAGCTGCTGCTGATACTCCTTGACCTTGAATACCTTCAATAATCTTACTTCCCAACCTACCCACTAAATCTGGATTGCTTGATATGGACCTAAGATGTATAACTGGATTATTAGGATTATTATTTACATCTACAGTTGGTGCAAAATCAACATTAATTCCTAATGATTTTAATTCCCTACCGATTACATATCCTGAATCATAAGCATCATCTTCACTTCTTGTTGCTCCTATAGCCATATTTCCTGGTAGATTTGTACCTGTACCTAATCTAGTAACTACTCCTCCCTCTTGGTCTATAGTAAGTAATAATGGTAAATTTCCGTCTTTATCATTTATTGCTACCTGTTGATAATCATTAACTAATCTAACTGTTTGCTCTGTGTCCTTTACGTTGTTAGCAAATAATATAACTCCACCTAAATCATACTTGTCTACAATTTCTGCTATTTCAGAGTTCATAACTGTCACATCTTGTACTGCAGATTCTCCTTGAGCTTTCCATTGTCTAAAATCAGGCATAATCATTTGTCCAATTTTTTCGTCTAAAGTCATTTTGGATACGATTTCCTTTGCTTGAGTTTTTGAGTCCATAGCATATGTTCTATTAGATGGTAAAGTAAATAATGAAGTAGTAATCATAGTTGCTGCTAAGAGTAATGAAATTTTTTTCTTGTTCATAAAAAATCCCCCTATAAATAATAAATATTAATTAACAATTGTATCCTTGCCATTAAATATGAAACCTCCTTCTCATAAAATTTTAGATAATATTTAGTTAGCAAAGAAAACAATAAATAAACTTATGTAAAAAAATTTAAATCTATTATTTTATTGTAAAATAGCAACAAAAAAGCTCCCTCACTAAAAAGTAAGAAAGCTAATGCCCAAATGGTTGCACGCAATACAAATATACTATATATTCCCTTTAATGTTATTATATATAATATTTTTATTTTTGTAAACCTTTTTATAAAGAACTTTATTAATACATCGTTTATGTATTATAATCAATATAATATTTACTGTTTACTTAAGGATTATTTTTTATTATAATATTACTTTATCTTCATTTTATAATATATATTATAATTCTTTATTCATTAATAATATATTATATTACTATATTTAACATATTATACAAGGGGGTAACTAACATATGAATAATATTGAAGCTGTTATATTTGATTTGGATGGAACGTTAATCGATTCAATGAATATATGGGCTAAAATAGATGAGGAGTATTTAGGCAATTTTGGACTTACTGTCCCTGAAAAACTTCAAGAGGAAATAACTCATCTTACTCTTACAGAAACAGCTCTTTACTTTAAAGAAAATTTTAATATTGAAAATACGATAGAAGATATAATATCAACATGGCATGATATGGCTTTTTATCACTACTCTAACACTATTAAATTAAAAGATGGAGTGATTCCTTATTTGAAGTCATTAAAAGATATGAATATAAAAATTGCTTTAGCAACTAGTAACTCTGTTCCTCTACTAGAAGCCACTCTAAAAAATAATGGAATATATGATTACTTTGATGCAATAACAACAACAGAAGAAGTAAAAAAATCTAAAGATAATCCCGATATATACTTGTTATCAGCCAAAAAACTTAATGTATCTCCTGAAAGATGCTTAGTTTTTGAAGATATAGTACAAGCTGTTAATGGAGCTAAACTTGCTGGTATGAAAGTGTATTCTGTATATGATGAATCATCTAAAAGCCAAAAAGAAGAACTAATAAGATTATCTGATAAATACATATTGACTTTCAATGAACTACTGTAATATTTTGAGAAGCATTTTTCAGTTCGTAGTTCACAAGACACAGTTATGGAGATAATTCAGCTCTGCTGAATTAAGAAAGCATTATATCAACTATTTGATCGTTGATATAACTTAAAATTCAGAAACTACGAAGTAGTTTCATCCTAAACTGTGAATTGTGCACTGTGAACTAAAAGAAATTGCTTCGCAATTTATATTCTATGCTCTAGTAACTCCGTATTTCTTTTCTAATTCTTTTACAACATCTAAATATTTTCTTTGTTGCATTTCTTGTAATAATGTATTAACTATTTGCTCTTTAACTTCCTCAAATAACATTTCTTTTCCTTCATTTTTATCCTCAACTTTTATTAAATGATATCCAAATTGAGTTTGAACTGGATCACTTACAACATTAATTTCCAATTTAAATGCTGCGTCTTCAAATTCAGGAACCATCATTCCTCTACCAAATGAACCTAAATTACCCCCTTGCTCCTTTGAAGGGCAAGTTGAATATTTAATAGCTGCATCTTCAAATGTTATTTCATTTAAAGTTATTTCATTTTTAATCTTATCACAAAGCTCTTTTGAATCTACTAATATATGTTTTGCTGATATGGTAGGTTGTTGTATAAACGCATCTTTATTTGTATTATAATAATTTAATGCATCTTCATCTGTAACAGTAACTTCTAGTAATACTTTATTTATTGTTAATTGAGTTAAAATATCCTTTTCCGCCTGTCTTACATTTTCTTTATATTCCTCTGTAGAATCTATATTTAACTCTTTTCCTAAAATATTTATAAGCTCAAAAGAAACCATTTGTTCTAATAATTGTTTTTTTGCTTCCACAGTTTCAAAATATCCTCTTCTCTCTGCTGGATATCTCTCTACTACAGTTTGTAAATCCGATTCCTTTATTTCTCTTCCTGCTACGGTAGCCAAAATCTTATCTTCCATTAAAATTCTCCTTTAATCAATAAATTTATTAACATCATTAATTATAACAGAGTTTATAATAAAATATATAGAATTTATTAAATTCCTTAAATATGGTTAATATTGTATTATCAGTATATTTATTTTTTTATTTCATTTAAAGAAATATATTGATTATTTAATATATTATTAGTATCAATCCTATAGATATTTGTTTGGAATAATATTTAGTACTAATAATCAATTACTTATTGATAATAATAATTATTCGTACTATAATAAAATAAAGTCAAAAAGGAGGATCATTATTATGAAATTAGGAAGTTTAGCACCAGACTTTAATCTTATTGGGTCTGATGGAAGAGACCATAAATTAAGCGATTATCGAGGAAAAAAAGTTATATTATATTTTTATCCGAAAGATAATACTCCAGGTTGCACTACTGAAGCTTGTGACTTTAGGGATAACATAAAAACAATAAATGATTTAAATACTGTTGTAATTGGCATAAGTAAAGATAGCTTAAATTCACATAGTAAATTTATTGAAAAACTTAATTTACCTTTTATTCTTTTAAGTGATGAAGAAAAAATTGTTTGTGAATTATATGATGTTATAAAAGAAAAAAACATGTATGGCAAGAAGGTTCTAGGTATAGAAAGAAGCACTTTTATAGTAGATGAAAATGGTATTTTGGTAAAAGAGTTTAGAAAAGTTAAAGTTAAAGATCATATAAAAGAAGTACTAGATGCGATAAAATAAAAAAAACACTAACATTTGTTAGTGTTTTTTTGGTGGCTCGACCAGGAATCGAACCAGGGACACGAGGATTTTCAGTCCTCTGCTCTACCGACTGAGCTATCGAGCCATATAACCTGGCAACGTTCTACTCTCCCACACAGTCTCCCATGCAGTACCATCGACGCTGTAGAGCTTAACTTTCCTGTTCGGAATGGAAAGGAGTGTTTCCTCTACGCCATCATCACCAGATGCTGTGAGATCCTAAATCTCTGATTTAGATATCGAACGCACTCAACGCAGTTGAGTTTCCTTATCAAGATCTTCGATTTGGTTCCCGGAACTTATGCAAATTACGCTAATAATTTGTATTCCTTTTTCAGAGTGTTCTCTGAAAAT